>JADEXW010000190.1 GCA_015206935.1 Pseudanabaenaceae cyanobacterium LEGE 13415
TATAAGAGACAGGAGTTGGGCTTGAACTGGATGAGAGAGCGCGATCGTAGGAACAGCAGCGATCGCAACCAGGTGGAACAAATGGCGCACAGTAGAAAACCTTTGATTTTAGTTAGTTGGAACACTCTCGACTGAATAGAATTTTGCCGTCGGGAAGCTGATAAGCGGCTTGGGGTTCGAGTGTGGGATCACCTCGACTGGGAGTTTGGGAACTCGGCGCTTGAATGGTTCCAGTTGCATAAGGAGAAAGGGGTGGATCGCCTGGACGAATCGGTAAGCCGCCTGCACCTGTGATCAAGAATGATCCAGTGACTCGATCGCGCACAATACAGCTATTAGCAATGAGAGTTTGAGTATCGATCGAGCTTTGAGAAAGAATATTCAAGCTATCTTGAAGAAAAGAAATACTGGGTACACCAGCAATCACACCACTAATTGTTCCCGTTGCGTTTACATCAACCTGATTGTTGCCCTCCAGGAAGCCGGGAGGCTGATTTGGCTTTGGAACATAGCGCGGAATGCTAAAGAATGCAGGAGTATTAAAGGTAATATTACCCCCTTGACCCGCAACAGAAAAGGCAAGAATATCACTGTCTTCAAGTGCAAGAATGTAATCTCTAGCAGTCAGAGTAATATTGCCCCCTCTACGTTCAATTCCACGAGTCTCTGTCCGAATATCACTATTTTCTCTTAATCGAATTGAACCTGCACGAATGCTAATTGAACCCGCTGTAGCTTGATTAGATGAAGAAGTAATCGAGCTATTTAATGCGTTAAGTCTATCACCAGCCCGAATTTGAATATTTCCTGAATTGCCCCGCCCCTGACTTCGAGCAGAAATTTCGCCCCTGGTTAAATTGATTAAGTCTGCATTAATTTTTAGATCTCCTCCTTGTCCTTCTCTAAATGCGCTGGTCGAGAGCAAACCACCGTCCCTAATTTCTAACAGTTTTGTTGTCACTGCAACATTACCTGCATTTCCCGTTGCTGCCGCTCGACTGAGTAGCCCACTTCCAAATTGTCGAACTGGAGAAACACCAATAATTTCGATTGCGTCTGCATTGACAACGAGATTGCCGCCCTGCCCTTGTCCTAGGCTACTTGTCGAAAGCACCGCGCCGCTGAGAATGCGAATCAACCTTGCCGTAACCTCAGTAGCTCCTGCATTTCCACTTCTGAAAGCCAGGCTCCCCAAAAAACTGCTCGCTTGGTCATCAGGAGATCGTCCTGTAAGCGTAATAGAATCAGCACGAACTTGTAGATTGCCACCATTACCAGTTCTCCTGCTACTAGTTGCCACAAAAGCACCGCTGCGGATATTCAAAATTTTGGCTGTCACACTCATGTTTCCAGCATTGCCTTCTGCATCAGCAAGGCTTTCCAGAGAAGCACCCTCACTTAAATTAATTTCTCCCGCTTCGACTTGTAAATCACCCCCTCGTCCTGTCCCATCGGTGGTGGTAGTGAGCCTCGCGCGATCGCGAATATTGAGCGTTCCAACTGAGACAGTCACGTTGCCAGCATTACCCTTTGAGAAAGCTAGGCTGCCCATTAAACTAGAGCGTTCTTCTTTTGATACTCCAATCAGAGTGATCGAGTCAGCTTTAATTTGTAAAAGACCCCCGTTCCCGCTGCTGCGACTACTTGTGGTTACTGCCGCACCATTGCGAATGCTGAGGTTCCTCGCGACGATACTCACGTTACCCGCATCTCCCGCATTCGGAAACGATAAGCTTCCTAGAAAACTGCTGAACACATCATCAGAGGTACGTCCCACAATATCGATTTCATTTGCTTCAACTTGCAGAGTTCCACCTCGCCCACCTCCATAGGTGCTAGTTGCAATGAAAGCTCCATCGCGAATGCTGAGGTTTTCAGTAAGAAGAGCTACATTTCCTGCGTTTCCTTCTGCATACGCTAGGCTGCCCAAGGAAGTTCCATCTCCTACTAGCTCAATAGCTTTTGCTCGAATTTGCAGGTTTCCTCCTTGTCCGCTGCCTCGACTACTGGTCGAGAGAGTCGCTCCATTAAAAATGCGAAGTGTTCTCGTTGACACACTGACACTTCCGGCGTTCCCTGTTGCTGTGGTTGTGCTTCCTAATCCACTGCTGAATCGATTATTCAAAGGATCTACTGTTCCACTTAGATCGATCGAATCCGCTCTGATTTGTAGATTTGCACCTTCTCCTGAGCCAGCATTAGTAGAAAAAATTGCTGCCCCATTCATAATCCTGATCTGTTGAGCATTAACAATTAGAGTTCCACCAAGACCATGAACACCTGGGAAGACTCCCTGGAAAATGCCAGAGGGAAGATTTCCATAGCCTGAAAGTTCAAGAGTGGCGGCATTAACAACAAGGTTTCCGCTCTCTCCGCTTGTATTACGCAAAACAAAGATTCGTCCACCTCCAGTTGCAGTAAGTTGATGTGCATTTACAATAATCTCGCCCCTACCTAAGTCTGTCCCGATGGCAGCTACTTGGGCATCATTGCTAAGGCTCAGATTTGCACGCTCTTGATTTGATGGAACATTCAATCTTAGTTCTGGATCAAGCCCAATCACACCCGCTCCTGCTAGCCCAGCAAGTTCAATACGTCCACCAGCGGTGGCGACGATACCGCGATCGAACTCAATATTTCCACCTACAAACAAGAGGTTCTTACCGTCGCGAACTTGCAACCCACTTATAGGCGATGTAGCCGAGCTAGAAATCGATCGATTCACGATCGCTCCCGTTGGCACTCGGTTAAACACAAACGCTGAAGGATCAACTGTCAGAACTGATGTAGGTGAACCTGGAGCCGTCGCACTAAAAGAACCTCGATCGCCAAACTGGATCGCATCCGCTGTTGTAACCACGAATGATCCACCCACATCCAAGCTGGAATTCTGTTCAAATACGACTCCATTCGGATTGATCAGAAAGAGATTTGCATCACCGAGAACACCCAGTCTGCCGAAAATCTGCGATCGCTCTCCGGTGACTCGTGCAAAGATATTCCGAATCGCGTCAGGATTAGCAAAATAAGCACCGCGACCTTCTGGAATATTGAAGCTAGAAAAACTATGAAACAAATTGATCCCGCGAATTGCTCCGCCGCGAATCAAATCACTGGGCAAACCTCGCACCGTTTCCGATGTTACTGTTGATTGTTCAGAACTGAACGTTGTATCTGGCACAACTTGAGCGATCGACACAGAGGAAAGCGCGATCGTACTTAGCCACGCGATCAGTCCACTCGATAGAATCCGTCGCATTCTGACACCCCGAAACTATTGATGTTGGTCGTATCCGAGTCAATCCTATTTTTCGCTCACAAGTAATTTACCATTACTAGGTTCGCAAAGGAACTCTGTTGAACAGACAACATTTGTACGAATGCGAAGGTCTTCAGTACGATTTGATTTCTGTATGGTTGCTATAGAAGTGCTTGCGATCGATCTGCTTAGTGACCGATTTACCGATGTAGTAGATTGCAGAAAACAACAATCAATCTGACAGAAACCTCAGAAAGATTCGCAGGAGCCATCTCCTAATCTAAGTATCAAGCAAACAAGGAAGCCACTGAAACCGGGTTCCAAATTTGCGGAAACTCACTTATCTAGGAGAAAACGATCATGACAGACAACAACAAGCCCATCTTTACTGATTTGACCGAAGACGAAGCAGCAGCACTCAACGGCGGAACTCGTTGTTTCTGGGTGCGTGTCTGTCGCTGGGTGCGTTACTGGTACGGTATTCAGTGGGCTTGCGTTTGGGCAGTTCGCTGCTATTAATTCTCGTACCATGACTCAGTAGCAAACACACCTTAATCCTTGCAAGGATAGTTAGAAGAACCAGAGGTGTTTCAAAGGCGAGACACCTCTTTTTTAGTACCATCAGGGTAAGCCATGAAGAAATACCACTGCATCAAACAACAAGGCGAAACCGATTGTGCGGCTGCTTGTTTGACCACGATCGCGAAACATTATGGTTCTAAAGCCACTCTCAAACAGGTGCGAGACTATGTAGGAGTTGGACAGTCTGGAGCAAATCTTTGGGGACTTCAGCAAGGCTCTGAGAAGTTGGGCATGAACGCACGTCCGGTGAAAGCGGCTCCCGATGTTCTCGATCGCATTGAAGAAGCTCCACTTCCAGCAATTTTGCATTGGAAAGGAAATCATTGGGTTGTCCTCTATGGAAAGCGGGGACGAGATTTTGTGGTTGCTGATCCAGCGATCGGGGTGCGGTATCTTTCAACGACTGAGCTAGCAGAGGGTTGGAATGATTGGGTCATGTTGCTGTTAGAACCTGATCCGACTCGATTTGGAGCAACGATCGAGGAATCGCGCCATCAAGAAGGATTAAGTGCCATTCAGTTTTGGTCGAGAGTGTCCGCGCATCGTCGGATCTTATTGCAAGCTTTTCTAATCAATATTTTTGTTGGATTTCTATCGCTGGCATCTCCAATCCTAATGCAGCTATTAACGGATGATGTGTTAGTTCGTGGGGATTTGAAGCTGTTGAATACGATCGCGATCGCAGTAGTTAGCGTTGTTGTCGTGAGTGATTTATTAGAGCTAGTGCAGTCTAGTTTGATTACTCATTTTGCTCAACGATTAGAGCTGGGATTAGTTCTCGACTTCTGCAAGCAAATTCTGAGACTACCCCTCACTTATTTTGAAGCGCGGCGTAGTGGAGAAGTGTTAAGCCGATTACAAGATATTCAACAGCTTAACTATCTGATTTCACAATCGATCGTCAGTTTGCCCAGTCGATTCTTTGTTGCTGCTATCTCGTTTGGATTAATGTTGTTTTATAGCTGGAAGTTGAGCGTTTTTGCGATCGCAGTTTCAATTCTGATGACGGTTTCAGTCTTTATTCTTCAGCCCACTTTACAGCGAAAAATGCAGCAATCGCTAGCGACGGATGCTGAAAATCAAGGCGTATTGGTTGAAACATTCAAAGGAGCATTAACCGTTAAAACGATGGTGGCAACTCCGCAGCTTTGGGGAGAATTACAGCATCGCTTTAGTAAACTGGCAAACCTGAACTTACGCACGAATCAAATTAGTATCTTTAACAATAGTTTTTCTGGGTTAGTTGCAGGCGTGGGAGGAATTGGCTTACTGTGGTTTGGTGGGCAATTGGTAATTTCACCATCAGAACAATTGAGTATTGGACAACTCTTTGCATTCAAGGCGATGAGCGATAATGTTACTCTGTTTCTGACAACCACGATCGGCTTTGTCGATGAATTTACACGAGTCAAGGCAGCCACACAACGACTGGCAGAAGTTACACAGGCAACTCCCGAAGATGCGAATCAATCAGATCGACCGAATGCTAGTATTGCACCTGATTCTGCGATCGCGCTCAACAATGTGAGTTTCGATTATGCAGATGGGACTTCGATTCTAGAAAACTTCTCGGCTCAAATCCCAGGTGGACAAGTCACTGCACTGATCGGACAGTCAGGCTGTGGAAAAAGTACTTTAGTCAAGCTATTGGCAGGACTTTATCCGCTTACCGTTGGAAACATTCGGATTGGAAATTACAATCAATGTGATTTATCTCTGACAAGTCTGCGCCAGCAAGTCGTTCTAGTGTCTCAAGAAGCACATTTTTGGAATCGATCGATTATTGATAATCTCCGGTTAGCTGCTCCTGATGCAACCTTTGATGAAATCGTTGAAAGTTGCTGTTTGACTGGAGCCGATGAGTTTATTAGCAAGCTTCCAAACAAGTATCAAACCATCTTAGGAGAGTTTGCAGCGAATCTATCAGGTGGACAAAAACAAAGACTGGCAATTTCTCGCGCGATTGTGCAAAATCCTTCGATTCTGATTCTGGATGAATCGACTTCTGGACTTGATCCAGCCAGCGAAGCCGACTTAATGGATCGATTGCTTGCTCATCGTCAAGGCAAAACCACTCTGTTGATCAGTCATCGTCCTTCTGTGATTCGTCGTGCGGATTGGATGGTTCTACTCGACCAAGGACAACTGAAGCTCCAAGGTAGTCGAGCCGAAGTCCTAGCCAAAGCAAACCATCAATTAGAGCAACTTTACACCGCACTATGAACAACTCTATTCAATCGATCCGAACTGAGGATTTCTTACCTTCTATTAGTCGCTGGACATCGTTAGGCGGAGTGTTCTTGGTTGGAACAGTGATTAGCGCGATCGCACTTTCAGCCGTGATTAAATACAATGTCTCAGTAAGAGCGAATTCGACAGTGCGTCCTTCCGGTGAATTGCGCGTTGTTCAGTCAGAAATGGAAGGAACCGTAAAGCAAATTCTGGTCAAAGAGAATCAACCTGTTAAACGGGGTGAAATCATTGCTTATTTAGAAGATTCTAAACTGCAAACTCAAAGTAGTCAGCTTCGGAGTAACATTCAGCAAAGCCAGGTTCAGCTCTCACAGCTAGAAGCTCAAATTCGAGCGATCCAGCGGCAAATGCTTGCAGAATCCAATTCTACAGACCGATCGATTGCTTCTGCGGAAGCGGAAACCAGACGCGCTCAGAATGACTATGAGGAAAAGCGATTAGCTTCACAAGCAGAAGTTCAAGATGCTCAAGTGACCTTAAATTTGGCTCAGGACGAATGGAAACGGTATCAACAATTACTAGCCAGTGGAGCCGTTTCGGAGCGGCAGGCGAAAGAGAAAGAAACCGCAGTGCAAACCGCTCAAGCGCGACTCGAACGCGCAAGAGCCGCAGCAAATCCAACCCAAGCGACGATCGCGATTTCTCAAGAAAATATTGCTCAACAACGTGCAAAAGGCGAATCGACGATCGCAGCTTTACATCGAGAGCAAGAAGCTTTAGTGCAACGCCAAGCCGAACTCAAAGCGCAACTCATTCGTGACCAAAAAGAACAACAGCAAATTGAGCGCGACCTAGCAAAAACGATGATTCGTGCAACCAGTGATGGCACAGTCTTCCAACTCAATCTATCAAATGCGAATCAGGTGGTTCGTCCGGGGGATAGCATTGCTCAGATTGCTCCTAGTGATACCCCATTAGTTGTAAAAGCAAGAGTTGCAAATCAGGACATTGACAAAGTTGAAATTGGTCAGTTAACGCAACTTCGAGTGGAAGCTTGTCCGTATTCAGAATTCGGTGTGTTGCCCGGTCGCGTGAGTGCGATCGCGCCAGATTCTAACAACTCGAATCAGTCCTCAGGCAACAACGATCGTACTTTTGAGGTGACGGTCAGCTTAGATCGAACTGTTTTAAGGCATCAACAGCGCCAATGTCGGATTCAATCTGGTATGGAAGCGACTGCGAACATTATTTCAAAAGAAGAAACCTTCCTTCAGTTTGTGCTTCGTAAAGCCCGATTGCTCACAGATTTGTAGTTTTACCTAATCTATCAGGAGACTTCTATTATGTTTCATCAGTCCTTGTCTGACTACGCTCCGATCTCAACTCGATCGCTTGAACTTGAATCACAAGAAATCCATCTTTTCTCTTTCAAAGTCACAGCGATCGAGAAACAAGGAATGAGCTATCGATCGCAGTCACAGCAATATTTCTGCCATTTTACCGATCGACGTTTTCTATTTGTGCCACTCTCTCCGGAGCAATCCAAATTCTCGGTGAACTATGACGCGATCGAGCGGTTCAAGTTAGTCCGAACTCTCAATCTTTCAACCTTTGCAAAACTCATCTTCAAAATGGCTCCGATTGAAGTCCCAGATCAAGAATGGATTGTTGCTGTTACCCCTCCGGAGCGCTCTCGTAGTGCTGCAAAAGACTTTGTACAACTGGGGAATGAATTGCTCGGTGTTGTGCCTGGAGGTTTCCAAATGATGGTAGATGATCCGCAAGCGATTGCACAATTCAAACAAGAAGTCGAAGCGATTGATACACCTGTTATTGTTGATTTCGTTGCTCCAAAATGTGAGCCATGTCAAATGATGTCCCCAGTCGTGAATGAACTCGCGGAACAATTTGCAGGACAGTTCAAGCTAATTAAAGTAGACATCGATCAAAATCCCTCGATCGCATTGCACTACAACATTGATTGTTTTCCAACTTTGCTCATCATGAATTCGGGAACTGTGATCGATCGCATTGTTGGGGTTGTACCAAAACCTGTTCTAGTCAAAGTTCTAAACAATCATCTTGCACAACTCTAATATGCTAAACCGACTCAGAGCGTACTTAGACCGAATTGAAATTACCAATTCTCAGACTGCACAATTTATCTGTCAATGGGTTCCCGATCGCTGTCCTTTTGAACGCAAAGTGTATCTATTTAACTATTGCATTCAAATTCCTGCACTATGTCAATTGAATCCACTCTATCGACAGTTTCTCACCCTTCGTTACAAGTCATTGATGTATCTGATGCGTTCAAATGATCTGACTTGAATTTTGCAGAGGCTCATGTAATTCTTTGATTATATAAAATGATCAGGGGCTTGAGTATGAAACGAGTTTGTTTCGAGACATTTCATTCATTCAAGATAGTCTGAATGTGCTGTCTCAAACTGCGATCGATCCCCAAACGCTGATTGCGAATAGTTGTATTGTTCGCGATCGTGTTTCGGGTTCTTTCTTTGTCACAGGTGCAGGCGGCTTACCGATTCGTCCGGGTGATCCCGCTCCGTCTCCTTACCCCACAGGTGAGATTCAGTCTCCTCAAAATCCGATTATGGAACCTCAAGGAATTTACAAGCTTCCGAACGGTCAATACCTGATGAGTCGTGAATGCCGCTAGACAGAGAAAAAGCAATTCGGTACAGTTACAATCAAAACTTTGGTGTAAAGCGATGAGAAAACAGTTTGGGTGCAAAAAGCGTTTACGAAAATGGATTGCAATTGCTTGTTTAAGTTGTTGTCTGATCGTACTAACTCCAGCCATCGGGCGAGCGACTGATCCCGCTCAATTGATGCAGCAAGGATTAGAAAGCTATGGAGCAAAGAACTATTCTGCTG
>JADEXW010000821.1 GCA_015206935.1 Pseudanabaenaceae cyanobacterium LEGE 13415
CTAGCGTTTTGAACTCAATCACGTTATCGTTGTTCATGGTGTATTCCTGGTCTGATATTTTTGTTGCTTTCAGCAGGATACGCCTTTTTTCTCCTTATTTTTCATACACCAGATTCAACCATAACCCTCTGTACATTTATTAGTCCTCTACCGCAGGGATTAACCAAAGTAAGTTTATCGAATGATTCAATTTGTAAAGAGTTTGCTGGATCAGTGTTATGGCAGTACCAATTCCAGTTAAGACACTTCTGAAAAGCCCCCCAGCCCCCAAGTTTGGGGGAGCAAGAGTCTTGAGCCAGAATTGGGGATTTGGGGGCAACTCCGAAAATGTCCTAATCTAAGCTTCTACTGCTATAACTGACCTGTTTCGCGATCGAGGTTCCACGACTTGATTTTGTCACTCTACTGTGAAATTCAGGTAAACGCAAAATTCATCGCATTTTCTCAGAATTGTTAAAAAAATCAGCGATTCATCTAAGTCAAAAGGTGAATCGCTGACAGCAACCGACAGACTTTGAATTACATCCAATCTTTCAGCAATGCTTGACGACGAGGATGACGCAATTTTCTCATTGCTTTCGCTTGAATTTGCCGCACTCGTTCCCGCGACAAGTCATAAATCTGTCCAATTTCACTCAAGGTATAGTGCTGACCATCGGTTAAACCAAACCGCAGTTTAATAATTTCCCGTTCTCGATCGCTCAAATGATCCAACACTGAATTGAGTCGATCGATCAGCAATTTATGATCCAAATTGTCGTTCGGTGCAACGTTATCTGCATCTTCGATCAGTTGCATTAATTCGGTATCTTCATCGCGTCCAACCCAAGCATGAAGCGATAATGTACGCTGGCTCACGTCGAGAACCTGCTCTAATTTATCTTCTTCCATGTCGAGCGCCCCAGCTAACTCTTGCTTCGTCGGTTTGCGACCAAGTTCCTGAGACAGCATTTGACGCACTTTACGCACTTGATTGAGCTTTTCAACCATATGAACCGGTAAACGAACGGTTCTAGATTGAGAGGCGATCGCTCTTGTAATTCCTTGACGAATCCACCAGTAAGCGTAAGTTGAGAACTTATAACCGCGCTCGTAATCGAACTTTTCAGCGGCTCTCATCAACCCCATTGCACCTTCTTGAATCAGATCTAAGAAAGGTACACCACGGTTTAAATACTTTTTCGCGATCGACACCACTAATCGTAAGTTGGCGCGAACTAATTTGCGTTTTGCCCGTTCTCCTGCGGCTCCACCTTTCGCAATCTCACGCGCTAATTCAATTTCTTGCGCTTGAGTGAGAAGCGGATACCTTGCCATTTCTCTCAAGAACATTCCAACCGAATCATCTGATAGTCCAAGATATTCGCTGGTCTTGCCTTTAAATGACTTTGCCAAACCTTCAGGAGTGAGATCCTCAGCTTCGAGTGATTCGAGTTCAGAAAGATCGATATCGCCTTCAGTTACAACTGTATCGATCGGAAAGGAATCAGTGGGTAATTTGGTTGCCATCTTCAGAGTACGTTAGGGGGTCTTTAGTTCTTGTTAACGTTGTTTCTTCAACTGCAACTTACTGTAATCGAAATAATCGGATTTGTTGCACCGTTTCTGATGTTTTTTGATTGGTTTTTATGAGCTTTATCAAGGCTGAGTTTATGAATTGAAATACGTCCGTTTTTTCGCTGAATTTCAGTAAGCTCACGGAAGCAACAATACGGTGCGGAAGCGGTATAGTAATCGGTTTTTGCTTAAGTAACGATCTCGAAATTCTACTGAGTTGTACGCTTAGATTAACTCATTTTAGAGGCGAGATCCGGGAAATTGCAGTAGATTTTTACAAGGATTTGAAATCTTGATCGTTTCTCAGGAATATTGCGGAGATGTCTAAGAAAACCTGATCAATTCGATTCAAATTGAAGCGATTTATCTTTTGTAGAGTAGCCGCTAATACTAAAAATGGCACAGTAAGTTGGAGATTTAGTTGGAAAGGTGGGGAGATGTTGAATATTTTCTAAATTCCTCTTGTTTTCTGATGGACGAATGCTGTTTTGAATGATTAATGCGATAAATGTTGTGTTTATTCAGAATGTTGTGTTTACCTTAATGAACCCAACGAAAAAGAGACGAATGCCGAAACACTCGCCTCTCATACGCTTGATTGTGGTTTAAT
>JADEXW010000822.1 GCA_015206935.1 Pseudanabaenaceae cyanobacterium LEGE 13415
CACTCAGCCATGTTTGCACCTCAGTTCTCATTTGTAGCAATGCACCTGGATGACTCAGCATCGACCACCACCCCCAAAATGTTCGCAACATTTCTAGGGTTCCCAAAATCTACAACTGTAGTACTAGGCTTAAAAACGCTGCTAGAAATGAAGCCAGACTTGCAAATCGTGGCTGAAGCAGAGAATGGACAACGCGCGATCGAACAATTTCAAGTGTTAAATCCGGACGTGGTTGTGATGGACATTCGGATGCCTGTGATGGATGGGGTACAAGCAACTCAGCAACTCTGCCAGCAGTTTCCAAAAGCAAAGATTCTGATTCTGACAACTTTTAATGATACGAACTATGTTGCTGAAGCCCTCCGATTTGGAGCAAAAGGATATTTACTCAAAGATACCCCTGCGGAAGAACTCGCAAGAGCAATTCGATCGATTGACCAAGGCTATACGCAGTTCGGGCCGGGCATTGTTGAAAAGATGATTGCTCACACTCAGGAACTTGCAAAGCCAATACCGCCTGAACTGAATGAATTAACCGATCGAGAATGTGATGTATTGCGATTGATTGCGATCGGTGCAAATAATCGTGAAATCGCCCAGACACTACATCTTTCTGAAGGCACTGTGAGAAACCATATTTCGCATATTCTTGATCGATTAAAGGTTCGCGATCGGACTCAAGCGGCGCTTGTTGCGAACACTTATCCCGCTTGGCTGAACCAAGCAAAGTCATGACAAATATCATAGATGGGGCGTGACATTTATTCGATGCGAACCCTATGATTTTTCGGATACGTTAAGCAATGTCTCGGTCATTGGAGGCAAAACCGATGCAACCTCCTCGAATTCGTGTGCTGCTAGTAGATGATCAGAGTCTCATTCGGCAAGGACTCAAAGCAATGTTAGAACTAGAGCCTGATCTGGAAATAGTGGGCGATGCAGACAATGGTAAAGCTGCCCTAGAGTTGGTCGCACAGCTTCAACCTGATGTTGTTCTAATGGACATCCGAATGCCAGAAATGAGCGGACAAACCGCAACCCAGACGATCACTCACAACTTCCCCACCGTTAAAGTCTTAATTCTCAGCACCTTCGATGATCAGGCTTATGTAGCTGGAGCAATGCAAGCAGGAGCGAGAGGATACTTGCTGAAAGATATGCCAGCACGAGAACTTGCAGTTGCAATCCGATTTGTGCATCAGGGCTATACGCAGTTTGGTCCGGGACTGTTCGATAAGTTGTCGATCGAGCCATCTGATGAAAATCATTCAGAAGCAGCAACAAGCCTTTCAGCACTGACACCCCGAGAACAAGAAGTGTTACAACTCATCGGACAAGGTGCAACTAACCGAGAAATTGCTCAAAGTCTCTTCATCACAGAGGGAACCGTTAAAACGCATGTCACCAGTATTCTCAATCGGCTCAATCTCCGTAATCGATCGCAAATTGCAATCTACGCGAACTCTGTTTCTCATCCAAAAGCTCACCCTACCGAGTCAGACTCTAACTAACCTATCGAAAGTCTAAAAATCACTGCGATTCAGTTAACTAAAGTCAAAACCGATCTTGCGATTTCAAAGCCCAATGTTCATGACATTTATCAGATGTAATTGTTTGTCTCAGGTTTTACGATGATTGCTTCTACAGTTAGGAACACATTATGACAACATTAAGTCCACTTAACCCCTTGTTATCGACTGTTCTTGAGGGCTTCATGGATGGTATTTTGATTGTGTCTCTGCGAGGCTCGATCGTGTATGCGAATACTTGTGCGATCGACATTTGCCGCCAACTTTCTGCCAGTCAACAAGAGATGCCAAAAGAAGTGTGGCGCGTGTGCGAAGCCTTGATTGAGAGTCGGGAGCTATACGGTGACTATCCGTTGATCATTGAATCAGAAGTTACGACGCGCTCTGCTCAATCGTTTCGCTTGCGAGTTCAATGGTTGCAATTCAATGAGCAATCGTGTTTACTCGTGCGCCTTGAGAACCAACAACAAGCCTTGAAGAGTTTAGTCCATTCTGAAACTTACCAGTATGGTTTGACGGCTCGTGAGGCGGAAGTGTGGTTGCTACGTCGGCATAACTTGTCTCGTCGGGAAATTGCTGAATCGCTGTGCATTACGATCGATACCGTAAAGAAACACTTAGGCAATATTCGCTCAAAG
>JADEXW010000823.1 GCA_015206935.1 Pseudanabaenaceae cyanobacterium LEGE 13415
TGCGCTTCCGGATTGTTTTGTTGTTGATAAATCCTTTCAGCCGCGCGGTAATCTTTCAAAGCAGCGGAACGATCGCCGCGTCTTGCTGCTAAATTTGCCCGATTGAAGTACGCATCTGCAAGTGCTGGATCAAGTCGAATTGCCTCGTTATAGTCTGCGATCGCGGCATCAACATTGCCATTGTTCGCATATTCAACGCCGCGATTGTAATAGAGATTAGCCGCACGATTGGCGGGAGTGGGACTAAGATTGAGCGCTTCGGTGTACGCTTCGATCGCAGCATTACTGTTTCCCGATTGCGCTTTACGAGTTCCTTCATTAAACCAACCTTCTGCACTAGCAATTTGAGGACGCGATCCGGGAAACGGTTGGAACAATGCCCAGAGAACCGCACCGAATAAGCCCAACACCGCTAAACTTGCCAGTCCCAATCGCACAAGTTCTGGGGAAACGTTGCGCTCTTGGAGGAAGCGAGAAGTTGGATCATTCGCAGGTTCAACCGATTCATCGGGCGATCGCAGTAATCGCCGCTCTCTAAGAAATTGCGTCAATCGATTGCTGCCCGAACTTTCCAGCGGTGTATCACTTTCAACGGTTGCTTCAATTGGAACAGCTACCGCTTCCTCTGGAACAGGCTCCGTCACAAAAGTTGCGGCAGGAATCGGTTCGGCGGCGAACGGATTGGGCGGCAGTTCATATTCTTGACGGAGCTGTAACAATTCAGCTTGAGTGTTGTCACTAAGCGGGGATTCTCGCTGACTGACTTCTTCTCGAATACGATCGAACTGTCTTTGTTTTTCTTGCATTAATCGATGCGGCAACATGGCATCTTCTCGAATCGCACTTGCGACCGCAGGCGGAATTCCTTCTTTGACTTGACGGGCTTGTAGGATGTTGTGACCGACGATCGAGATTTCTCCCTGACTGGCAAGGCTAACAGCTTGTCTCCGAAATTCTGTGTAAGGCGCATAAACGATGACCATTGTGTAGCCATCGCCCTGACTGTGAAGTGTGGGAGACAGTGCGGGTTGCGTATATTCCAGATGTTTATCAATGTAGGCGTGAAGTTCGCTGACGTTGACGGTTCCGTCTAACGGCTGATTTGCGCCACCGTCTGCCATTCCCGTTTCCAAAGCATCGAGTAGAAACCGGGTGTAGGTTGAGTGCCGTTTGGATTTCTCTTCGATCGAGTAATCGATCGAGGTGGGAGAAGTGAGTAATGCCCGACGCGGACTGCTAAATGCTTGTGCGATCGCTTCAAAGTCCTGTGCCGAGATCATGCCTTTTGCAAACGTTCCCGTGAAGCAACAATCGAGAATGACGACTTCTTGATTCGATCGACAGGCTTCGAGTTCGGCTTTGAGTTCCTCCAGTGAATACGCAGTTAATTCCAAATTGGCTCGAATCGTATCGCGACAGGGGAAAAAGATTTGTCCTTGGTCGTTTAGGATCGCGTGCCCAGAGATGTAAACTAGTGCGGTTTCATCTGGATCGCGTAGGGTGCAAAACGTTTCGATCGTTTCTCGAAGCTGTCTAAGCCTGGGATTCGACAGCACCATGACATCATCGCTCCGACTTGCTCCAATATCCGGGCGACGCAGCAATTCTTTCAGAGCTTCAACATCAGGAGTGGTAGCAGACAGCGCAGAAATACTGGAATCATCAAATTCACCCAAACTGATCAGTAGTGCTTCTGTCATGTGTCTGCCTCCCCAAATAAATCTTGCCTGCAAATTTACAAGCAATTATGGGCAAACATCCTGAACTTTTCAAGTCGCTTAAAGTGGTTTCGGCTGCATTCCTAATCGATCGAGGATTAATTCCTCATCGTGCGATCGTTCTGGGTTCGGGGCTGTTAATAGTTTTGCCCCGGTAAAAATCGAGTTCGCTCCTGCAAAAAAGCACATCGCTTGCAGTTCGTCGCTCATCTGCGTTCTGCCTGCGGATAATCTCACCATTGCTTTGGGAAATAAGATCCGTGTTGTGGCGATCATGCGAACCAGAGCAATTCCATCGATCGGAGTCGAAGATTCTAGTGGCGTTCCTTCAATGGGAATCAGCGCATTAATCGGAATCGATTCGGGGGGCGGATTCAAAGTGGTCAGGGTTTCGAGCAAAGATAAGCGATCGTCGATCGATTCTCCTAATCCCAAAATTCCACCACAG
>JADEXW010000824.1 GCA_015206935.1 Pseudanabaenaceae cyanobacterium LEGE 13415
CAAGGAAACCAACGGCTTCTCCTGCTTGCCGCACTTCGACTAATAAATCAATGATTTTGTCTTCGCCTGTTGTTAAATCAGCAAAGTATTCTTGCGGCATAAATCGAACAGAAGTACGATCGAGCGTTGCAGCAATTTCAGGTAGGAATAGATCAAGAAACTCAAGGAAAAACGTTGAGAGAAGCTCTTTGAATAAACGATCGTGATCAATCATGAGGAAGCACTCGTGTAGAACCGGAGCGCGAATCTCCAGAAAAAGCGGGAGACGAAAAGAAGCACGATCGCTAAAATTCCCGCTCCGATCAGCCAGCCAAATTCGGTTCGTCCTAACATTGCTTCGGCTGGAATCGTTGTCAGAAAAGCAACTGGAACAATGAACGTGAAAAAGAATTGATAGGCGATCGGATAAGCTGCCATCGGGTATCGTCCTGCTTCGATCAGTCCTCGCAATACTTCGGTGACGTTATAGATTTTGACAAACCAAATACTGGTTGCGCCTAACATGAACCAGAGGCTATACAGAATCGCTAATCCGAAAACTAATGGAATTAGACTGATTAAGTAAGCATTTGGAGCAATCCCCAGTTTGCCGCCTGCGTAAAAAATGACGATCGCACCGAAGATAATATCAGGCAATCCCCAAGGTGAAATTGTATGACCGGATAACCAGAACTGAGAATTAATCGGTTTGAGCAAAACGAAATCAAGTGTTCCTTCTTGTACATGGCGGACAATTCGATTCAAATTTGGGGCGAGAAAAGTGCTGGAAAAGCCTTCTAGTAGCGTGAAAATTCCGACCACGATTAAGGCTTCTTCCCAGCGCCAACCTGCGAACGTATAGCCTGTTTGATAGAAGAGAAACAAGCTGAATAAACTGCCGACTAAGCCGCCCAGACTGGTGAATGCGGCGATTACGAAATTGATGCGGTATTCCAACTCAGCCGCGATCGCAGTTCTCCAAAATAATTGCAAAACCTGAAAATACCGTTTCATGCGCCCATCCCTGAATATTGCTTCAGTCCTTGCCGCCATAACCATCGATTTAAAACAAAAAATCCTGCACTCCAGCCAAGCATTACTAAAAAGCCTTGAACGATATTTGTTGGTAATCCGACTAGGATGTTTGCAGGGAAATTGACTAAATAAGGAAATGGCGTGAATAATGCGATCGTTCTCACAACAGGCGGAAACACTTCTAACGGTGCGATGACTCCAGAGAGAAATAGATAGAACAAGAACCAGAATTCTTGAAGTGAACTGGCTCGCTCTGTCCAGAATGCCAGTAAAGCTAATGTGTACTGAATTAGGAAGTTCAATGTAAACGCTAATGCGATCGACAGTGCAAATAGAATCACTGTCGTAAAACTTGGAACCCAAATTGCAGTGGGATACAAGAAAAAGAATAAAACAATGAGCAAAATTGCAAAAGGAATTCGAGCAAATCGTTCTGAGACGTGAGAAAAGACATGATGCCAAACCGGATCGATCGGTTGTAGCAATCGTAGAGATAGCTTACCTTCAACCACTTCGCGTTCAAATTCCCAAATCACCCAAACGACTGTCAGTTGTCGCACTAAAAATACAGATAAGAAGTAACGCGCGAAATCAGTGGGAGTGAGTCCAAAGTTACTTTGTCTTGCTGCCTGAGTCCAAACTCCCATCAGAATAATTGGCAATGACCCCGAAAGTACCCATAGAATCAATTCTGCTCGATATTCCACCATATAGGCGTAATACACGAGCAGCAGAGTCTTAAACACCCGAAAAAATCGCTTCATGCTGTTTTCATTTCTCGACTGATATTCATGCTAGTCGGAATCGATTTAAGTGTCCTGTCTCTCAGGTTTCTTCTCTGAGCCGTTCAATCTCACGAATGACCCGATCGCGACTTGCCGACAGATGAGACACGATCGTTTCAACCGCTTTTCGACTATCACGAGCCGCGATCGCAGAATAAATTTGTCGATGTTCTTGTCGAATCTCCAGCACTTGAGGATTATGCTGTAACGTCTGAATCCGCAGAAGTGCCATTTGATCAAACACTTGATCAAGCAATGAAGTGAGCCAGAGATTTCCAGAGCTACGTGCAATCGATCGATGAAATTGATAGTCCAAATTTAACAAATGAGCATTCGTGGACTGCGATCGCTCCGTCTGTTCCGCAG
>JADEXW010000825.1 GCA_015206935.1 Pseudanabaenaceae cyanobacterium LEGE 13415
TAAGGAGGACTGAATGCCCATTGCGCTCAGATACTCTGCATGACAAGGATCTAACGGACGATAGCGAACTTCCTCCGGTGTCGTGGGATCGATGCCAGTCTGTCCTATTTGACGTTCGGACAAATTCACCACCGATCGAGCGCGAGTTTTAACAAACAATTCTCTTGCATGAGGCGGAATATCATCGGCTGGAAACGTCAAGCCCAACAATGAAGGGAGCCGCTGCTCTCGAATCCACTCAGCTACAACGCACCCCGTTTCATCGGGCTGGAACTCGTAAATCTTGACACGATCGCAGTTCAAAAACTGTCCAACTTCCCCCACTGTTGCACTGAGAACCTCTGAGAGATTTTGCGATCGTCGAATCCCACACATGATACGACCGAATAATTCCGTATCTGGACTCGAAGCAAGCTCTTGAATCACCATTACTGATCCGCCTTTACGCAAGTGTTATTCAGCAAGGACTGGAAGAAAGCCCTGCTTTAGCGGCTAGTATGGGCACTTTTCAGAAAAATTAATCCAAAGAGCGCAAGTTCTAGCGATTGGTCGAATGAACCGTTTTTGGATTGCGCGATCGAAATTCTGCACAGTCATTTGCAGCGGGAGTCATCGCCACGTAAGGATTAACCGCGCATTTCATGTAAGGATTGTTACTAAAAAACTGACATTTCTTGCAGGGAAGTTGAGCGAGAGAACGAGTACTTTTCACGTCTTTGCGATTGAGCTTCCAAGTATCTGCAATGATGCAGACGACACCTGCCCAGATTGCGATAAAGCAAATCGGAACAAGCAGCAAGGAAGCTTCCTGTGCGATCGAGGGATCATTTGGAACGCGATCGCTAGACGAGGAAGGAACTTCAGTACGGGCAATAAGAGATTGTTCTGAAAGCGGCATGATTATTGTGGGGAAGCGCACGATAGGGGGATTTATTCTTCTATTATTTGTAGCGATCGAGGATCTGAACTATCTCTACCGAGGGAGTTGGCTTAAAATCGATCTGGGTATATCTACAGATGGAGATCGATAGAGAGAGAACGTAAATCTCCTCCCACCTAACGGATGTGCAAGCCACCAACCCCCGATAAGATGACCCAAAGTGACGCAAATAATGCGGAGGTTCAGAATGATCCAGCGACTTTTATTAGGTGGATGTGCAATCCTAGTCGCGAGCATGGTTTCGCTGCCAGTTCGCGCCCAACAAGCTCCGCAACCCACGCGCCCTGCTCCAACCACGCCTCAGAATCAAACAGTCACTCCGGCTGAAACCCGTCAGTTTGCGAATGCGGTGAAACAGGTGTTGGCACTAAGCCGACAATCGGAAGCGCAAGCAGTTGCGGCGATTCGGAGTGAAGGACTGACGGAACAGAGATTTGATGAGATTTTCCGTTCAGAACGCAATCCTCAGCAAAAACCGACGAAACCCGTGGAAGCCAGTGAGAAGCAACGGTACGATCGCGCTTTGGCGAAATTGGTGCAGTTGAGCAAAGAAAATGATGCCAAATTTGAAAGTGCAGTGAAAAAAGAAGGATTGGAAGTTCCTCGTTTCAATCAAATTTTTCAAATTGTGCGATCGAATCCTCAGTTGCGCCAACAAGTTCAACAGTTGATTCAGCAGAATTAAAAGAATCTTTGTAAACTCCCTCGATCGAACAATTCACGATCGAGGGAGTTTTATCTTTAAAATCGCCAAGCCGCTTGAACACCAATGATATTCACATTGGAACTGTATTCGCCGCGTAATCGATCGCCCGCTGATCCCAATTGATCGATCGACGCATTTTTCACAAATAAGTGTGCGTAACCGATATCCAAACTGATCGAAGGCGAAGGACGATAGCTTGCTCCGATCGCGATCCAAGTGCGATCGCTATCTGGAATTCGAGCCGTCCGAAATTCATCGCGAACTGGACTAGGATCGAACGCGATCCCAGCTCTCAAAGTCAATGCAGGCGAAGCATCATACTTGACCCCTAACCCAAGTCGGAATGTATCTTTCCAATTTTCTGGCTGTACTAAATCTGCTTGAGCGGGATTGTCAAAATCCACGCGCAGTTCCTTGAATCGGCTCCAGTTCGTCCAAGTTACATCACCGACTAACGCCACTTGAGGACTGATTCTTTGATACGCACCGAGCGAGATTGTATCAGGTGTTTTCAAC
>JADEXW010000013.1 GCA_015206935.1 Pseudanabaenaceae cyanobacterium LEGE 13415
TTTGAAGCTGGAGTCTTACCTCTTAGTCCCCCAGAATTGGGGGATTTAGGGGGCATTAGCCGATTTAACCGTAGCGAAAAGACTTATGTATACACGGTAGAAATCCCCCATTCTGGGGGACTTTGAGCCAGAAAAATTTCTAAAACTTTAGAGCGATTCCTATCTTCAAAGTCCCCGAAATTTGGGGGATTTAGGGGGCATTAGCCGCTTCAAACGAAGCAAGAACGATTTGTGTATACACGGTAGAACTTGGGGGCTGGGGAGCTTCCTCGAAGTGTCCTAACTAGCGTAGTACTGCTATAAACAAACTTCACAACCTCTGGAATTTTGCTTTGATAAATTGTAAAACAGGGAAAGCTCTACTCTCGATCCAGCGCTATGTACGTTCGCCAAAGCCTTGTTGATAGATTCTCCACCTTCCTACGGCTCGAAGATGATATTGCCAAAGGATGGATGATGGATGCCAAATTACACCGCAGCATTCAACGATCGATAAACCATCATCCCGAAGCAGGAGAATCTGAACCCTTCTGGTCAATGTTCTGGCATCAATCCTGGCAACGAGCGCAAACCGCGATCGCACTGGGGCATCTGTCTGCTTATCTGCAAGAAGTGTGCTACTGGAGCGCAAGAACTGTCAAATCTCACGCGGGTACAGTGCAATACACGCTGGCTGATTTCTTCCAAGTTGCGATCGCGGAAGTTCCAAAAATTCTCAATGCTTGCGATCCCAATGGACAAGCTTCACTCAAAACCTATGCTAATTCTGCATTTGGGAATCTAATCCGAGATTTTCTCAGACAGCGGCGAGACATTGATCTGTGTAATGAATGGGGACTGTTACTAAAACTCAGCCGCAAACGATTGATTGAGGTTCTAACTGCTGAAGGATTAAGTGCTAAAACGATCGAACAATATGTCTTAGCATGGCACTGTTTTGAGTCTCTCTATATTCCCTCGAAAGCGCCTGGAGTAAGGCGGACAGCGGCTCCGAGTGCTGAACAATGGAATGCGATCGCGAATCAATATCATTCAATTTCTGGTGAAACTTGCACCCCTGACACGATCGAGCGCTGGTTACTTTACTGCACTTCAAGAGTTCGAGCAAATCTTTATCCCTCGATCGCTTCGTTGAATGCTCCCAGAGTTGGACAAGACGAAGGAGAATTGCAGGACAATCTAGAAGATAGTACCCGTGAGTCTTTGTTAGCAGAGATGATTGCTCAAGAAGACATTCAACTGCGTCGAGAGCAATATCAGCAAATGAATACGGTGTTAAGTGAAGCGAGCGCGGCTTTAGATGAAACGATGCAGCAACTTTTACATCTGTATTATCATGAGCAATTGACTCAGCAGCAAATTGCAAAACAGCTTGGGATTCAGCAATATGCGGTGTCTCGTAAGTTAGCTAAACTTAGAGAAACATTGTTGTTGAAGTTAGCCCGTTGGAGTCAAGAGACTTGGCAAACCTCGATCGATTCAACCACACTCAAAGCTATCAGTCCGATTTTAGATGAATGGCTGCAAAACATCGATCGACGATCGTAATCAATTTATCGTTTGCGTTTGGTTGACATACGATCGCTCTTTTTTGCTCTCTCTTCCCGAATTCGCTCAAGCAACACTGATGCAGGCTCGTTGTTTGGATCTTGCGGCACGAGTTCACCTCGAAAAGCTTTGGTGAGAATTGCTCGATCGAGAACAGGCAGAAATTTAACTGTTTCCTCAGCACTACTTCTAATCTTTTCAACTGCACTTAATCGAGCTTCAATTAATTGTACAATCACGTTCTGTTCGTCTAGCGGAGGTAGAGGAAAATAGAACTCATCAATTTGAGAAGTAAACATATGCTGGATCAATGAGCCAGTGTTCAACTCGTCCACATAACTCCTAAATAGCTTGGACTTAAGCAACCAAAGCATAAATTTTGGCAATATGAGGATCGGAGTTAAACGGGCAATTCGCTGATTCAGTAAGCATTCTTCATGCTCGGTTGTTAAGCAAATTCTTCCAAGAAACTCATCCGCAAGTGATTGAGCCGTAAGGTTAATGACAAGCTCATTTTCTTTGATCAAATAGTCAGGGTATTCTATCGCCCAATCTGGTGACATAAATTTAGTATTTGCTTCGTCCCATTTCACTGAACCAGATACATGAAGATTGCCTGGGCGAAGTAATTTTACTCCTTCTGTCTGATACTCTTTGCTAGGGAAAGCTCGTCCATTTTGGCATAAACCAACTTGCTCCCACTTCACCCAGCACCATTGACTAGGTAATTCTGGTAGGTCTATAGCAATATTGTGCTTAGGTTCTTCATACTTTTTTTTCCACTTATCATCGTTGAGTACTTTGCCTCTGGCTTTTAGTCTTTTAGATTCAAAGTCCTCCCATGTTTTACGACGATTGTGTTTGATCCGCTCAAATAAATCTTTAGCAGGCTCGACGTTTGGATTCTCTTCACGCCAATCAGCGGTTAAATCACCTCGGAAAGCAGCAGCTAGAACAGATTGACGGAAGCGATCGCACAAATACGGAATCACTTCCAAGGCTTCTCGCGCTTTTTGCGTTCTCGATCGAAGTTCCTCAATTTTGGCAACGATGCGTTTTTGTTCAGCGATCGGCGGAAGAGGACAAGGATACTCTTTCAGAATGGTCTGACTGATGTTCGGTTGCGCCCCGCCCTGTCCAATCATTCTTAAGTCTTCTCGTCTTTCAAGCAAGTAATAGAATAGATAAGCAATAAGATCAGTTGTAATATCTTTTGACTTCAAGACAGCACAAGCTTGATTTGTTGCAGCGGGTTGACTAAGAATTCCGAGCTTTCCGATTGTTGCTCCGTACATGGCAACTATTAAACTACCACTGGGGAAAACCTTAGCTGAACTATTAGCTAGTCCTTTGTTAGTAATTGTTTCTTCGATTTCTTCAATTAAGCCATCATCTAAATCACCTGTTTTAACCCAGGGAATATTGCCGTCATAATACTCTGGATTTTTCCGAGAAGGCGTACCACCACTAGACCACTCACCTAACTCACCAAGAACAATCATCTCCCAGCCTTCGGGTAAGTCGATCGATTCATTACTCATCGTCATTCACAATCCAACACAACAAAAAAGCTCAATTAAACTTACTCCGTTAGAGGCAAAAGCTCTAATCCTTGAATAAATCGATAATCACGTTGATTCCTCGTTAACAGCGGCATCCCGTTGATCAAAGCAGTCGCAGCAACCAGCGCATCCGCCAAAAGCAGACCATGACTCAACCGATATTCACGCAACAACTCCACCGCTCGCCGAGAAATCTCGATCGTCAAATCTCGAATCTCAAATCCTCCTAATAACCGTTCAACCCTCCGTAAATCTCGTAAATTGAGGCATCCAACAATTAATTCCATCTGCGTCACAGTTCCAACCGCCAGACTTTCTGATTCTGAAAGTACCAGTAATCTTTCTGCTGCTCCTGGCTGATTTCGCAACACATCAATCAAAATATCGCTATCGAGCAGAATCATAACCTTGCCCATCTCGCCACTGTTGTCGCCGCAATTGTCTCACCCATTCCACACTATTCTCCATCTCACGACGATCGCTCCACATTCCTACAATTTCCGAATCTTGGAGCAATTCCGACAATTTCGCAGACCTTTCCAGCTCACGCATGTCTTTTTTTGCCTCAACTTCCTGCACCAAAGATTCCGCAAACGCCAAAAGCTCTTGCTGCTTCTCAGGCGGCAAATGATGCAAATTCTCGACTAATTGTTCTTCGATCGACATTTTTTCTTTCTCCCAGTGACTTCAATCAAAAAAGCAGAAAAGCTCGATCGCTGCTCTATACCACCACTGAAATTACACGAATTTCACTCACACGGTGCATCGGTTTTGTCGATCGCTCCGTCGTTACTAACTCATCCGCTTCAACTGCCAACGCTGCCGCAACATGAAGCGCATCAATAGCAGCCAACCCATACTTACAGGCAATTTGATACCCATCCTCTAGCAGCTTATCCACATCGTTCGCCCAAAATTGCACCGCTTCAAAATACTCCCGATAGAATTCGGCTTCATTCGTTCTTCGGTAGCAAATCGCTTTTGGCAACACTTCCAACCGCACAAACAGACTACAAGCAAATGTTCGATTCTCATCCTCTAAAACCTCCAAAGCTCTATCTGACCAAGCGTCAGTCTCCCTAGAAGCCGAAAGCAGCACTCCAGAATCAAGATAAGTTCGGATCATTCGCCTAAATGCTCCAACCGATCGCGCTGCTCTGCAATTTCTTGTTCAATCTCTTCGATCGTCAATAGATCTTCTCCAGACTCAACAATCTTCGCTCGAATCGCTCTTAAGCGCTGACCCAATGTAGGTTTAGAATCCTGAGCAGATGGCACATCGTTTTCTACTACATCCGTTCCTCCAATCTGAATTGACTCTGTTCCAAATTCTTCAATTGATTCGGGTAGCGACGGATTGCTATGAGCATTTTGCAATTGCTTCACCATCGATTCCGGCAAATCGATCGTAATCGAATCCTGATCTTCAGCAATTAGATATTGTTTTGGAACTTTAACGATCGTCATTTTTCATCTCCTACTAAACAACTCAGGCTAATTCTAAGATAGCGGCAACCCAACTGAAGCACTGACCGCTTCTGCCGCTTCTTCCCCTTCCAACAACACCATCAGCGCTTCCATCTCCTTCGTCGCCCCCTGCAACCGCTCCAAAATCTCCGCTGCAATCACTTCCGGTTCCTGCAACTCATCCGATTGCAAACTCTCATCCCGCAACCAGGAAATATCCAAGTTATCGCCCCGTTTCGCGATCGCTTCCCGCGTAAAACACCGAAATCGCCCCGTCTCACCCTGATCCACCCGCTCACTCAATCCATTCGGATCAGTCCCATAACACTGCTCAAACTCCCGAAAATGCTCACGAGTCAGCGGAATCCGCTTCCCAAAACTCGGCATATTCGATCGCATATCGTAAATCCAAACATGCTCGGTATTACCTTTTTCGGTCTTCCCACGCTGGAAAAACAGCACATTCGTCTTCACACCTTGCGCGTAAAAGATCCCAGTCGGCAGGCGCAAAATCGTATGTAAATTGCACTTGTCCATCAAATCCGCCCGAATCGATCGACCTTGCCCATCTTCAAACAGCACATTATCCGGAAGTACCACGGCTGCGCGTCCTTCCGATTTCAGCGATCGATAAATATGCTGCAAAAATGCCAATTGTTTATTAGAAGTCGCGTAAGTAAAATCATCGCGCGAAGGCAATCCGCCGCCCTTCTTCGTCCCGAACGGTGGATTCGTCAAAATCACATTTGCCCGTTTTAGCTTCTGTCCATCTGAAGACAACGTATCGCCCAAACTCACCTCACCTTCAATCCCATGCAGCATCAAGTTCATCAGCAACAATCGATGAGCATCCTGCACGAGTTCGATCCCATAAAACGCCTGTTGCCGCTGGAAATCGTACATCTCCTCAGTCAAATCATATAGATCGCCCGTTTGCTGTTTAATAAAGCGATCGGCAGCAATCAAAAATCCCCCCGTTCCCGCCGCTGGATCTTGTACCAGTTCGCCTGCCTGTGGTTGAATCAGTGCGACCATTGAATCAATCAACGGTCTGGGTGTGAAATACTGTCCCGCTCCCGACTTTTTCTCGCTCGCATTCTTTTCAAGCAAGCCTTCATACAAATCGCCCAGTCCTTCTTGTTTCGCCGAATACCAATCCAACTCATCAATACTTTGAACTAACTTCTTAAGAATCCGAGGTTGTTTCAAAGCCGTTTGAGCATTTGTAAAAATCGACTGCACTCGTTTTGAAGCTTCTTTGGAACCGAGGTGAAGTAACAGCGATCGATAAAACTCCAACTGTTCCACGCCATCTTTGCTCACCAAATCCGCCCAGCGATATCCATTCGGCAACTGATGATCGTTTTCGGTCTCCTGCATCATTTTGAGAAATAGCAGGTAAGTTAGCTCAGTCACATACTGCAAATAGGTGATGCCATCATCACGCAGAACATGACAGAGATTCCAGAGCTTTTGAACAATATCAGTCGTTGCAGTCATACGGCATGTGGGGTGGAATATCGAACTTATTCAGAGTACGCGAAAATCAGTCAGAGTCAAGCCTTAAATCACATCCTGCCAAAGTCGATCGCGAATTTCACTGACGATCGCTTCTAATTCTCCTCCAAATGTTTTATTCAATCGCTCAAATCCACCACCATCAGTTCTAAACGCGCCTTGATCAAACGATTCACGATCGACAATCACTTCTGCTTTCAGTTGCTTCCCAATCCGCTCCAACCAGCGTCGTTGGGGTGGAGTCCAAGCCCGACTTGATAAAATCGTTTTCATTGCTCGATCGACTCGTTCACTGTATGGAATCAGTGCATCTCCTAATGCGGCTCGTCGAATAAACCCAACGATCGAAGCTGCAATTTCTTCGTTTGTTGTCTCTTGCCATGCAACTTGTAAAGCTTTTTCGGTGTAGCCCTTCGAGTCGAGCAACAATCGGATTTCTTTCAACTGCGATCGCGTTAAATCTCTCGGTCGTTGTGTCACGACGATCAAGGCTGGAATCTGATTAATATTCTCTTGTAAGTACGATCGAAAGCTTTCTAGATAGTCTTCGGGTCGCTCTGCATTTCCGTATCCCCGCTCAATTCGCCGCAGTTCATCAGTATGATGCGAGATTAGGATCGGTTTAATCCCACTGTCTTTACGATCCAAGATTTCCCCGATCGCTTGTCGCTGCTCAAACCACGCCCGTAATTCATCTGGTTTTTGCTGTTTGAGATAACCGACTAAATCTGAAGTCGAAACACCCGCGATCGCTTCAAGTTGACCTCTCTGTGTTTCACTCAAATGCCGCCGTTTCCGTTGAAGTTTTGCAAGCAACTGATCCAAAATGCTTTCCACTGCACCCGGTGATTGAATCGTTCCAAGTTCATTGACTAACTGTGTAAAAGAGAGGTTCGGATCAACTGCCACAGGTTTCATCGAAGAAACAGGCGCGATCGCAGTGTACAAATCGACTGCATCAAAAATCCGAAACACTTCTTTATTGATATCATCACAACGTCGAGTCGCCCTTCCCAACATTTGCTCATACAAAATCCGAGAGTTCACCCGCCGAATAAACACCAAATTACAAATCGATGGCACATCAATTCCAGTTGTGAGCAAATCGACGGTCACTGCAACTTTCGGATACACCTCATTCCGAAAGCGTCGAATCCACTGATTTGGCTTATCTGCTTTCCCAGTAATTTTCTGAACAGCTTCATCATCCACACTTCCATACTGATCCGCAAACGCTTGTCGAAGGTGCTGGACAACAATATCTGCATGATCATCCGTTGCACAGAAAATCAATGTTTTTTCAGGCAGTGACGGATCAATGTATTGTGCGATCGCTTCACACACGACGCGATTAAATTCCTCAGTCACGACCCGCTTATTAAACTGTTCAACCTCTAGCCGCACTTCATCAGGTGCATGAACTAAATCGAGTTCTCCAGTCTGCGGATTAAAGAACTGCATCTGTTCTCCCAGATTCCACACGATGCCATCTTCAGCGAGTGCAGTCACAATCCGAATCGGTGGCTCATGATCAATCAACCACCCATCAATCACCGCTTCAGGATAGCTATAAGTAAAGACCGGATCACCAAAAATCTGTGTCGTGTGCAATGCAGGTGTAGCAGTCAGTCCAATCTTCACCGCATCAAATTGATCTAACACGCGACGATACTTCGACACATAATCATTGAAATCCCGAAATTCGATCTCTTGGTCGCTCAATTCTCGATCGAGCAAATAGCCCCGATGACATTCATCCACCACAATACAATCGTATTGATCTGCGGTTGGCACTGAACTTTCATCACTCGGATACAGAATTCGTTTTACTAAGCTTTGAACCGTTGCAATATGAACCTTTGTCTCTCGATCGGGTTCACTATCTTTCAGTTCTTTCAAATCAAAGATATCGGCAAACGTTTGCAAATTCTCCATCCGCGATTCTTTAAAAGCATTCGCCGTTTGTTCTCCTAATGCAGTTCGATCGACTAAAAACAACACTCGTCTAAACCGTTTCGCTTTCAACAATCGATACACTAAAGCAATACAAGTTTTAGTTTTTCCTGTTCCTGTTGCCATTGCAACAAGCAATTCTCGTTTCCCACCAGTTGCTAAGGCTGCTTCTACCGATCGAATGGCTCGAATCTGATAGTCCCGCAGTTCTAACCCATAGTCAAAACCTTCCTGACTCAGTTTAAGATGGGCTGTGTCGAGGTCTTGAGTCAGAATATCAATCAATCCTTCCGGTTTATGCCAAGTTTGCAAGGAAGTGCGAAGATTGTTCGATCGACGTAAATCACAAAACCAAATTCCGCTTTTCGTCCGAAGCTGCTGCAAAAACGGTCGTCCATTCGTGGCAAACACAAACGGCACTTGATAGTCTCCCCAAGTCCCGCTGCTGACAATTCCATCTTTCACTTCAAACCCACGACTGTACCGCTTTGCTTGATTCAATGCGCCTTCCGCCACATCAGTACTTTGCCGTTTTGCTTCCACCACGGCAACAATCTGCAATCCCACAAACAGCGCATAATCTGCTCGTCCCTCCTTGGTCGGATATTCTGCGATCGCCAAATTCTTGCCTTTCTGTGGTCGTGCCCCCTTTGCATAGGTCAATTCTTCTGAATCAACTTCCCAGCCTGCCCGTCGCAATTGTTGATCAATTAACCGCCGCGTTTCTCGTTCGTCTAGTACGATCGTGGCTTCAGCGTTCTGTGCTTGATTTACGGTCTGTTGTAGCACTTGTTGCGATTGCTGCTTTCCTTCTTCTTGAAGCTGTTTCAAATGCGCTTCAACCGTTTGACGCTGTGCCTCAATTTCTGCTGCCAATGTTTCCGCTGCAATTCGTCGTTCTGCTTCCGTTTGAGCGGTCGATCGTGCGGCTTCAATTGCTGCTTCATTCTCTTGCACTTCCTGACGCAACCGTTCTAACTCTGCTTTGAGTGCTTCAGTTTCTCGAACTGGATTCGGAGGCGGTAAAAATGAACCTGGATCAAAGGCTGGATTCTTTGTTGCCATTCGATGAAACCACAGTCCCAACAAATGCGCATATCGTAAGCAACTTAATGCGGTGCGCCCATCGCCTTCTAGCGCGTGAGTTGCTTTGTTTCCTTCGATTCGCAACTCATGAAATAAGCGATCGACATCTCCCCGTAAAATTCCGCGATCGCGTAATCGTCTGAGCAAATCGACTTGTCGCAACTCCGGTTCATACAATCCCACTTTCGCGGCTACGATCGCGGCAAGCAGTTCCCCAAACTGTCTCAGCTTAATTAAACAAGTGTTCGGATCAGTCGGAAAGTATTGTTCAGCTAAAGCCCCTAATCGAACAAGTTGTCGATCGTGAACCGCAAGGAATCCAAAGTTATACGAGGTGGGCATCGCAGTGACCTTCAATAGGTTGTGGCAGAACTCTTTTCTATTGTGCCGAACAAAAGCAAAAAATCTCAGTAGAAGAGACATTAAAAGTATAAAAGATTGCCAAGAGTAACAATTGTTTCGCTCTTTTCCCTAGTATCAATGCGGCAGGAAATACACCTGTCACACTCGCTGTTCTCAATCAGAATATCAGCGGTTAGACTGGAGGCAATTTTTTACGCCCCTGCCGCAATGGACACTCTGCACGATCGATATGAAATTCGGCATCAGTTAGGAAAGAAAGCTGGACGACAAACATTGTTAGCATTCGATCGAGAAACTCAACAATTAGTCATTCTCAAGCTTCTAACGTTTAATGCGGACTTTGCTTGGGATGATCTGAAACAGTTTGAACGCGAAATCGAAACATTAAAATCACTCAATCACCCAGCAATTCCAACGTATTTAGATTCTTTTGAACTGAATAGTTCAACTCAGAAAGGCTTTGTGTTAGTTCAGAGCTATTTGGAAGCTCCTTCGCTAGAGGAACATTTGCAAGCTGGGCGCGAATTTGGTGAAATCGAAGTCAAACACATCGTCAAATCATTGCTTGAAATTTTGCGAGATTTGCACGATCGACATCCGCCTTTGATTCATAGAGACATTAAACCCAGTAACATCTTGCTTGCGAGTTCTCCAAAGCGCATCTATTTGATTGATTTTGGCTCTGTTCAAACGCTAGTTAATCAAGCTGGAAAAACGGTAACTGTGGTTGGGACTTATGGCTATATGCCACCAGAGCAATTTGGAGGGATTTCGACTCCAGCTTCGGATTTGTATAGTGTGGGTATGACTGCGATCGCGCTTCTGACAGGCACTCATCCCGCCGATTTACCCCAAGATAATCTTCGGATTCAGTTCACACCCCGTAGTCCGATGACTCAAAGCTTCATGGATTGGTTACAGCAAATCACTGAGCCACATCCCAGTCAGCGCTTTATTTCAGCGGAACATGCGTTAAATGCTTTGAATGCTCCAATTGAGCGATCGACTTTTCGTGAAACAGCACCGAACTTTCTGAGAGATGCACTGGTACACAGTGTTGGAATGAGCATTAAAGCAACAACGGGCGCAGTGATAATTGGAAGTGTGTTGGCAACGCTGTGGGGTGGTCCAGGTGGATTCATAATCGTCGGTACATTCGGGTTTGTTACTAGTGTAATCTGGGGAATTGCAGTTGGAGCATTGAATGGATTAATTGTGGGAACGATTAGCCGACTCAAGTTCTATTCACTGCGAAACTTAGTCAATCATCAGACCACAGCGGCGGTTGTGAGCGTTCTCAGCATCTCCACGATCGGGGTATTGGCTTTTATTTCACAACCCGTTAATGATTACAGCCACTACATGGCTGATTTCCGTTGGTCTACACTTCCCGCAATTATTGTCACCACGATCGCAGTACAGTTCAGCAATTATCGATTGATTCAGAGATGGTATAGGAGAGAGTGGAAATGATTCCCAAGCTTTTGGCAGAACGCTATGAAATTCAACAGCAACTAGGGAATCAAACCGGAAGAAGAACATTCTTAGCCCTCGATCGACAAACGAATACACAAGTCGTTATCAAAGTACTATTGCTCGGCGATGATTTTGAGTGGCAGGACTTAAAGCTCTTTGAACGAGAAGCAGAAATTCTAAAAACGATTGAGCATCCTGCAATCCCAAGCTATTTAGACTATCTAGAGCTACAAGAACCAAACGGATTTGCATTGGTTCAAACTTACATTGAAGCTCGATCGCTAGAAGGGCATCTTAAAGCAGGAAGAACTTTTAGTGAAACTGAAGTTGAAACGTTCGCTCGATCGCTGCTTGCTATTCTCAGCTACTTACACAATCACAATCCACCAATTATTCACCGAGACATCAAACCGAGCAACATCCTACTAAGCGATCGTACTGCTCATTCAGCGGGAACAGTCTATCTGGTTGATTTTGGCTCAGTGCAAACGATCGCCGCTCAAACGGGTGGAACAATCACGATCGTTGGAACTTATGGATATATGCCACCTGAGCAATTTGGTGGACGAGTTAGTGCAGCATCGGATCTCTATAGTTTGGGAGCAACTTTAATCTATCTACTCACCGGAAGACATCCGGTAGAACTTCCACAAGCGAACTTTCAGATACAATTCCGATCGCTAATTAACATTCGTCCTCAGTTCGCTGATTGGTTAGAGTGGATGACGGAACCTGCTCTGAATCGGCGTTTTACTTCGGCTGATGAAGCATTGATCGCATTAAATGAACCTCGATCGCGAATCACGATCGCACCTCCAATCCTTCGTTCTCAACCGCCAACCCCACGAATTTCAATCCGCACAACTGCGAACAATTTAAACATTCACATTCATCAGGAGAATGGAGAGTTTCTAGCACAAGCAATAATCACCGTTACAAGTTTGGTTCTCTTTTGGGTCACAATCGGGGCATTCTGTGGATTTGTCTCTCCGATCGCAACACTGCAACCGATATTGTTGTCGCTTGGCGCGATCGCATTAATCGTTTTAATCCCGCTTCTCAAAAACCAAGAATTCATCCTCACCCCGACAAAACTCTATTGGCGATCGATTCTCTTCGGCTTGAGGTGGAATCGCACCAAGCCCCTATCAATGCCTTCAATCCGGCAAATCATTCTTACCTACGAAGAGTTAAACGGTGTCCGTCAAGCGGTCAAACTCACAATTCGTTCAGACACAAAGCAGATAGTGATCGACGATCGACAATTGACCAGTGCGGAACTCGTTTGGATCGCGCAACAACTCAGCCGATGGTTAAACCTTCCAATCACAGAATAAAATCTGGGAACACTGATCGTATGTTTTGAGGATTGATTCTTGAGTGACGATCGTGCGTTTTGGTTAGCCTGGTCAAAAGTTCCGGGTGTTGGAGCCGTTTTACAGAAAAGGATTCATACCGAGTTTGGGAGCTTAGAAACTGCTTGGACAGCAACACCCGAAGAATTAGAAAGAGTAGAAGGAATCGGTCAGCAAAGCGCGATCGCAATTTGCCAACATCGAAATAAACTCAAGGTCGATCACATTCTCAAAGACCACGAATCTCAGACTTTTCTGACTCCTGCCGATTCGGACTATCCTCACTTACTCACGGAAATTCCTGATGCGCCGCCTGTTCTCTACTATCGGGGACAAATCGAATTGATTCGAGACCTCGATCGTCAATGTGGCGTTGCGATCGTCGGCACTCGTGAACCTTCAGATTATGGGAGACGCTGGACACGCAAACTCAGTACAACTCTGGCGCAGCATAGTTTTGTGATAATTTCTGGACTAGCAGATGGCATTGATGCTGAAGCTCATCGGAGTTGTTTAGAGATTGGCGGAAAAACGATCGCAGTGCTTGGAACCGGGGTTGATTTAGTTTATCCTCCAAAGAATCGTCAGTTGTATCAGCAACTCTTAGAAACTGGGTTAGCTCTAAGCGAATATCCTGCGGGAACACAGCCCGATCGAACTCATTTCCCCAGACGAAATCGCATTGTTGCAGGCTTATCTCGTGCAGTCTTAGTGATCGAAGGATCAACAAGATCCGGAGCGCTGATCACGGCAAATATGGCGAATGAGTACGGGCGAGACATCTATGCGCTTCCGGGAAGTTTGGATAATCCCAGATCAGCCGCTTGTTTAAACTTGATTAGTAAAGGCGCACAGATTATTTTGGGCGAATCAGAATTGATCGAACACCTCGGAACAATTCCAGAACTCGATCGAGCAAAAACACCGTTACCCATGATCGATCTTGCTCCCGAACTTGCACAAGTCTTAGAAGCTATTTCCGCGATCGCTCAACAGTCAAACTATCCGTCGGCTCCTTTTGATCTGATTGTGCAGAATACAGAAATGCCAACCGCGACCGTATCAAGTTCACTCTTGCAATTAGAACTGCTGGGACTAATCGCACAAGTTCCGGGAATGCGCTACCAAATTCGGGAAGTCCCTCTACAATAAGCAGATGTTTTCGATGATTACAAAATTCCCACCTTGCTCAATTCAGTTGCTCTATTCAATGGTTGGTAACATGACAGAACCTAATCTAATTCTGATTGTGGATGATAATACAACCAGTGCGCGGCTGTTATTCGACGTATTGGAGAAGGCAGGGTATCAGCCTTCGATCGCAAAAAATGGCGAAGAAGCGTTGCACCAATTAGAGACCGTTTCTCCAGATTTGATTCTGCTCGATGTGATTATGCCAGGAATCGACGGATTTGAGATTTGCGATCGCATTAAGTCGAATCCCAAAACCAAAGACATTCCACTCATTTTTATGAGTGCGCTTTCAAATGTGGACGACAAAGCAAAAGGACTTAAACTCGGTGCAGTCGATTACATTACAAAACCATTTCAGCAAGAAGAAGTGCTTGCCCGTGTTCAGATTCATTTGAAACTACGCCAACAAACTCGCCAGTTAAAAGAACTTAATGAGCAGCTAGAACAACGAGTGGCAGAAAGAACGGCGCAACTGTCTCGATCGCTGAACGAATTACAAGCAGCACAATTGCAACTGATCCAGCAAGAGAAAATGTCTACGCTCGGTCAGCTTGTTTCGGGAATCGGTCACGAGATTAATAATCCACTGAATTCGATCGCGGGAAATATCGCTCACGCAGAGCAATATGTACAGGATTTGATCAGCCATTTACAGTTGTATCAGCGCTATTATCCTGATCCTGTTTCTGAGATCGTTCAAGATGCAGAAGAAATTTCACTCCCCTTTCTGACAACAGATTTGGCAAAACTGCTGAATACGATGAAAGTCGCTGCCGATCGAATTACGCACATTAGTCGATCGCTGAGAACCTTTTCCCGAAGCGATCACGAAAATACGATCGAGCTTCAAATCCAAGACGGATTAGATAGTACGCTGTTGCTTTTACAACATCGACTTAAAGCAAATTCTCATCGTCCTGCCATTCAGATTGTGCGGGATTACGCGGAATTGCCATCGATCGCTTGTTTTCCAGGGCAGTTAAATCAGGTGTTTATGAATCTATTGGCGAACGCGATCGATGCGATCGAGGAATCCAATCGGGACAAAACCTATGCTGAAATTTTAGAAAACCCGAATCAAATTTATGTTGAAACAGAATTAAAAGACAATTCGATCGCCATTCGGATTCGAGATAATGGCATCGGCATGACGGAAACGGTACAGCAAGAGATCTTCAAGCCGTCATTTACCACGAAGCCAGTGGGTAAAGGAACTGGATTAGGACTCGCGATCGCACATCAAATTATCGTCGAAAAACACGGGGGAAGCCTGATCTGCAACTCTGCACCTGGAAAAGGCACAGAATTTACGATCGAGCTTCCCCTCTAGTTCTTTATCCGAGCAGTCCAAACGCATGAAGCGGGCCGCGACCTAGAATCATTTCAATGATCAAGGCAATCAGTCCAAGCATTGCGACTCGTCCATTCCAAACTTCGGCAGAAGTGGTCATCCCCCATTCCCAACCTTCTTGGGGATACATCTTCACTCGTTTCTGAGGACGAGCAACTTCTGAGAAGTGAACCGATGGAGCATTCAGCGCATCCGTCACCATCGTCGCCAATTCACCGATGAAGATCGGATGCGTATTGAGTGCTGGAACCCGTTCAAATCGCTCAATTCCTGACTCTTCCGCGATTTCACGGTATTCCATATCGATTTCTTGCAGTGTCTCAATGTGTTCAGACACAAAACTAATCGGAACGACTGCAAGATCTTTCACGCCTTCTTCAGCGAGTTCTTCTAGCGCGTCTTCAGTGTAAGGTTTGAGCCATTCCACTGGGCCCACTCGGCTTTGGTATGCCAGCGTATAGGGATTGGGTCGATCGAGTGTCTTCATAATCAGCGCTGTACATTGCTCGATCTCGCTCTGATAAGGATCTCCCGCTTCTTCTACGTAACTCACCGGAACCCCATGAGCGCTAAAGAACACATGAACATTGTCAGGATTTTCAAATCGATCGAGTTCTTGAGCGATTAGATCCGCCATCGCTTCGAGATATCCGGGTCGATCGTACCAAGTCGGAATCACGGTGTAATCGATTTTCTGAAGCGCTGGGTCTTCTTCCCAAAGCTGCTCTAGAAGACGGAAACTCGATCCACTGGTGCTGATCGAAAATTGAGGATACAGCGGCAAAACGACAAGTTTATCAATTTGGTCGCGTTTAATTCGAGAAATGGCTTCTTCAGTAAACGGATGCCAGTAGCGCATTCCAATGTAAACGCTTACTTCTTCTCCGCGCTTGCGAAGTTCTTCCTGGAGGGCTTGCGCTTGTTCTTCAGTGATTCGGCGCAACGGAGAGCCGCCACCGATTTGGAGATAATTCTCTTGGGATTTCTTCGATCGAAGCGTCGAAATCAACCATGCCAGTGGACTTTGAAGCCAGCGGAACGGGAGGCGAATAATTTCTGGATCAGCAAACAAGTTGTAAAGAAAGGGACGCACATCTTCGATCTTGTCCGGTCCCCCAAGATTCAGTAGTAAAACACCTACGCGACCCATAGCAATGTTATATCCCTTTTCTTTTCAGCTTTGTTACCGATTTTAACAATAAAATCTCTTGCAAGTTGAAGCAAGTCTTGAAAATCTCGATCGAAAAGTTTTTGTGTTAATTTCCCGAAACAAAGCTGGAAATAAATTAACAGTTGATCGGTCTTCCGTAGAATAGAAATCTTATTGTATCAAGCTGTTTTTTCCGTACCGCTTCCTTATGGCAGATTTAGCGGCGTTAGATGCCCGAATTGCTCAAACGAATCAGCGACTCAAAGCCGCTCAGTTAGGTCTCCAAGTGGAACGACGAGGCACGAAATTGGCACTGCGCGGAACCTTGCCCCCACGCCCAGAGAGTTCTCGCCTGCGTTCTTATCAGCAAAGATTGAGTCTGGGAATTCCTGCCACTCCGACGGGGCTAAAACAAATTGAGCAAGAAGCGAAAATCGTTGCAGCGCAGTTGATTCAGGACAAATTTGACTGGCGGGAATATCTGACCTTTACTGACGGAAAGCGATTAAGTCAGCAATCCTTGAGTCAACAAATCGAGGCATTTGAGCAGTATTTCTTTGAGCAACCCGAACGATCGATCAATCCTGCTTCAACAAAAACCACTTGGGCAACTGCATATGCACCCTATTTAAGGAAATTAAGCGCGATCGCGGCGAATTCTTCAAACCTCACGCTGATTGAAGCGATTTATAAAACGATCGATTCAACGAAAAATCATTCGCGCAGTCGGCAATTATGCTGTACGACTTTGAGCGCGTTTGCTGAATTCATGAATTTGACCTTGCCCAAAGATCTCAAAGTGCTTTCAGGAAGTTATGGAGCAAGTCAGACGAAAATGCGCGAATTGCCCTCAGATGAGGAAATCTTGGCAGTTTGGGCAACAATTCCGAATCCGACTTGGCGCTTTGTGTATGGCATGATGGCAACGTTTGGACTGAGAAATCATGAGGTTTTTTACTGTAATCTCAATAGCTTGAAAAAAGGGGAAACGTCGATCGAGGTTCTGCCCACGACAAAAACTGGAAGCCACCAAGTTTGGGCATTTCATCCTGAGTGGATTGAGACTTTTAATCTGCGAGAAATTCAATTACCGTCCGTTGAGACGGATTTGAGTAAGACAACATTGCAGCAAGTTGGAAAGCGAGTGACAACGCAATTTCGCCGCTATGATTTGCCTTTTTCGCCTTACGATTTGCGTCATGCTTGGGCAGTGAGAACGATTCATATTGGGCTATCGGATACGGTTGCAGCGAAAATGATGGGACATTCGGTACAGATTCATACTCGGACTTATCATCAATGGATTACCCAGCGCGATCAACAGATTGCCGTAGAGAATGCACTAAAGAGATTAAAAAGGGATTGAAATGGCAACAATTTTAAGAGACTGGAGTTATCAATATCAGTGGTTGTATGACGGGATTTCGAGGATTGCGGCACTAAGTGTTGGGGGAGAAGCGAGATTTCGGCAATTAGCCCTAGAAGGATTGTCGATCGAGCCTGAAACAAAAGTGCTGGATCTCTGTTGTGGCAGTGGACAGACGACTCAATTTTTAGTTCAGCGATCGCAGAATGTCACCGGATTAGATGCCTCACCTTTGTCAATTCGTCGTGCAAAACAGAACGTTCCAGAAGCCGAGTATGTTGAGGCTTTCGCGGAAAAAATGCCGTTTGAAAATAATTCATTTGATCTCATTCATACCAGTGCGGCAATGCACGAAATGGGGGCTGAACAATTGCATCAAATTTTGCAAGAAGTTTATCGAGTTTTGAGACCCGGTGGTGTGTTTACAATGGTCGATTTTCATCAGCCAACCAATCCAATTTTCATTCCTGGATTAGCGGTATTTTTCTGGTTATTTGAAACAGAAACTGCATGGCAGTTGATTAGAACAAATCTTGAAGAAATGTTGCAAAGAATCGGCTTCCAATTGCAGCGATCGCAGCTTTATGCAGGGGGAAGTTTACAAGTGATTCAAGCCCGAAAATAATAAGAGCGCCACCGATATCAGTAGCGCTCTTATGGGTTTAGATAGGGTTATGAAAAAGCAACTGCTTTTCCCGATAATTCGGTTTCGTTATAGGAGGCAATCATAGAGATAGGACGTGAACTTTGCGCTTTTGAAATTTCTTTTTGCTTGCGTTTCGCTCACATGAATAATCTACTGAGTTTTAAATACAAAGTCGATCTACCTCAAGATAGGTTGTTGAGATTAACGTGAACGTGAGAAATAACGAAACTTTTCTTAACATTTTCATCAGTTCGATCGTCCAAATTTGAAGAAATTTGAAGGATGGAAAAATTCTTAGAATTCTAAATTTTTATCGATTCAAAGTTCCCTAAATTTGGGGGATTTAGGGGGATTTAGCCGATTGCAACGAAGCAAAGCTGTGCCATCGAATTCATATTAAAATCCAGTTGGTAATATAGCAGTACCAATTCCAGTTAGGACACTTCTGAAAAGCCCCCCAGCCCCCAAGTTTGGGGGAGCAAGAGTCTTGAGCAAGCAGAATTGGGGGTTTGGGGGCAACTCAGAAAATGTCCTAATCTAAGCTTCTACTGCTATGGAAAAGGGGACTGATCCATTTGAATCAGTCCCCTTTTCAATGTCTGAACTTAATTACCGAGTCAACGTTTCTCGAAATCGATCGATTTCCGATCGTCCTTCCATTTGCAAAATCCCGTCCTCTAAGTAGGCAATATGATCTGCCACATCCGCAATCCGAGGATCATGGGTCACAATCAGCACTGTTCGTCCTTTTTCCTTGGCAAGCGATCGCAATAATTCGATCACCGCATGACCGTTATGAGAATCCAGTGCCGCTGTTGGTTCATCTGCCATGATCAGCGTCGGATTCCCCGCCAGCGCACGTGCGATCGCAATTCGTTGCTTTTGTCCACCCGAAAGATCTCTCGGAAGTTGCTTCGCTCGATCGGCAAGTCCAACCTGATCGAGAAGTTCCATCGCCTCTTTGCGAGCTGCCGTTCCTCGAATGCCTTTCAGATTGAGAGCTACCTCGATATTCTCGATCGCACTCAGAGCCGGAAACAAATTAAATCCTTGAAAAATGAAACCAATATTTTCGAGCCGAAACTGAGCGAGTTTTGCACCTGAGAGTTTGGTAATGTCTTGACCCATCAGGCGAACACTTCCCGCCGTTGGCGTGAGAATTCCCGCCAGAATTGAAAGGAGGGTCGTTTTCCCGGAACCAGAGGGGCCCATGAGAAGCTGAATGTCGCCATAGCGTACCGTCAAATCCACTTGGCGAAGCGCCTGATAGCGATCGCCTCCGGTTTGGTACACCATTTCCACCCCACAGGCAGCGATCGCCTTATCCGCCCAATCCAAGCTGGTGGAGCAGGATTCAATCTCCCGACTCTCAGCGTGAAACATCAAATCTATCGAGGTTGCAGTCATTCGTTTAACAGACGGTAGGAAAACAGTTTAGAAGAAAGGGTGTGTGGGGAGCAGTATCAAAACGTTCCAATCGATTCATGACTTCAAAAGCAGATGACTAAACTCCAGACGAGATCGCACCAGACTTTAACTGTAATCAGCCAAATCCGGAATTCCATCCTCTAGGGGATTAGACCTTGTGTCTATTTTAGAAGTTCAAATTCTGCTATGGGATGAATTCATGTGACAGAAGTATGAACGATTGTCGTGACGTAGGATTGAGATTGATTTCTAACCATGTGCAGATGCGTAACAATAATTCAAAATTTTACGCTGATCCTACACAACTTCAAGCAACCTCATGCTTTAAATACGATCGCGGGATCGACTCTGGTGACTTTTTGTACCGCGAATAAGGCTGATCCCACACACATGACGACGGTTAAGACGAAAATCCCCACACCCGTCGCAGGTGTAATCAGAATCATGATGCCTTTTGCGGCTTGTGTCCACGCACCCAAACTGAGACAGAGCGCAATACTGGGAATGTATCCCAAGACTGCCATCCAGAGCGCTTGTTCTAGAATTACGCTGTAGATTACCCAGTTTGACGCACCCATCGCTTTGAGAGTTCCAAACTCGCGAATGTGGTCGGATACCGATGAGTAAAGGATTTGCCCGACGATGACCATGCCGACGATAAAGCCGACGGTCGCACCGAGTCCGAGAACGAAACCGACTCCAGTTCGGGTTGTCCAATAAGAGCGGGTGAGATCGGCAATTTCGGCTTGAGTGAAGACACGGGTATCGGGAAGGGCGGATTGGAGCCGCTGTCTGAGTTGGTCAAGATCTTCGCCCGGTTTGGCACGAATCAGGACGAATGAGATCGGATCTTGAACGTTGACGCGACGCGGCGGGGCAGGATTGGGATCAGGATCACCGAATTTAGGCGTTTGATTTAAACAGGAAATTCGACCGCTGGGATCGGTTCTACAGGTTAATCCGGTATCTGAGCCGCCGAGTCCGTAAGCGTTAGCATTTTCTAAAGAGGTATAGATAAAGGCGCTTGAGGCGATCGATTGCGTGTCTTGAGTGATTCCTACAAATCGAGCAGGCAGCGCATTGAACGCTCCGATCGTTCCGCGATCGTTAATCTGATTTAGTCCTAATGATCTGAGGCTATTCGTATCAACAATCACCGTATACGGCTGATTCAAATCTGTGAGGTTGCCTTGAGTGACTTGCCATCCGGCGAACATTCGACTATTCGGATCGAAGCCGTAGATCCGAATCGGATTAATTTTTCCATTACTATCGCGCCAAATGCTCGATCGAATCATCAAGGCTTCGGCTCGATCGACTCCCGCAATTTTTTGCGCTTCTTCGACTCGTTGAGCAGGCATCGGGGAAGACAGTTCGAGATGCACGATATCTTTTGAGGCAACCCAGAGATCAGCACTCGATTGATCTATGAGACGGGCAGTAGAGCGGCTAAATCCACGGAGAATTCCGATTTGGATAGTAACAAGGCTGACCGCGAAAACAATGCCAGCTTGGGCGACGATAAAACGCGGAATGTCTTCAAAAAGATTTTTGCGAGCGATCGATGCCATAGGACGAAAGGAGGTTGGGGAGCGACGAGCAGCGGAATGTTCAAGATGGGCAGTCATATCAGAGGCAATTACAGTAAATGTTATGACCAATCTGTAGCTTTGGCGTTCCCTTTTTAAGAGTGTCACCTCAGTTTTTCTCAAAGTTATGCAACAGAAGCTGACTCGTCTCAAAAGACTCATCTAAGATAAGCAAACAAAGCATTGTGCTTAAATCGAATGAACTACCAGATCGTTCACACCATTGCGGGACGGTTGCGGATTCGGATTCCTCAGCTTGCGAATGATACGGAATTTGCATCGCGCTTGAGCGGATTCTTTGAATCTTTGGCAGGCGTGACCCAAGTTCGAGTAAACCCTGCGGCAAGCTCGATCGTGATTCAATATCAACCTGCTGCAACTGAGATCATTGAATCTTCTCTTCATACCTGCATCTGTAAAGCTCACGGAGTTGAAACGGATACGCCGCCCGAATCGATCGAGACTGATCCAGAGATTAATCATTGGCAAGATTTAGGCTTGCCTGTGATCGGCTTAGGAGCGGCATTGTTAGCAGCACCGCTCGAATTGCCTGCCATTGTAGTGGGGGGTGCGATCGCGGGAGCAGCATTGCCGTGGGTGGTTCGGGCAACGGATAGTATTGTTAATCGCCAACAACCCAATATTGATTTGCTCGATTCTGTCTGGATGGGATTGCAAACAATGCAAGGACAGTATGCGGC
>JADEXW010000826.1 GCA_015206935.1 Pseudanabaenaceae cyanobacterium LEGE 13415
GTCCCAATCGTCCAACGCCTAAACATCCTCAACTGCGGCAGTTATCTTGTTTTGCCCTCGGTTTGATTGTGCTGCCGATCTGGTTAAGCCAGCAGCTTCCAATTCGGATGCCACCCTTAGTTCCACAGCCCACTTTCGCGTTGCTCTTGAACTCATCGTAATGACTTCAACACAAACCTACACCTGTAAGCCCCTAAATCCCCCAATTCTGGGGGACTTTGATTCTTGTTCCCCCAAACTTGGGGGTTAGGGGGCTTCCCGGATTTGTAGCACTCAAAAATCAATTTGATATGACTCGATCGAATTTGGTACAAATTTGAGGGAATTGCTTCGTTTAAAGCGGCTAAAGCCCCCTAAATCCCCCAAGTTTGGGGGACTTTGAAGAGAGAAAGCGCTCTGGAATTCCAGAAATTCTTCCATCTCAAAGTCCCCCAGAATGGGGGATTTAGGGGGCAATCCCCGAATAATTCCTCACTCAAACCATTCCTCAAACCCAGCCTATTCTTCTTTTCGCATCGAAAAATCCGCCGCTCTCGCAATCCGAATACTCCCCTGCGGCGACACATACGCAACCTCTGGAAAATACTGAGCAGGCGGCGTTTCCGGCGCACGAGCCACATAATCCGCAATCCGAATCTGCGTCGGCTCCAATTGCAGCGCCAGAATCAAACACTTCGCATTCCCTTTACATCCCGCATGAGCTACCCCCCGCAACCGACCCCAAACGAGAATATCGCCCTCCGCGATGATCGTACTTCCCGGATTCAAATCGCCCATCACAACCACCGTCCCGTTATGGCGAATCTCCGTCCCCGATCGTAAAGTCATCTGAATATAAAGCGGTTCTTCCATTGCCGTGGCGGTCTCTTGCTTGGGAGCCAATGGATCAACCGCTGTAACTTGCTCAACCGAATAGCCAGCCGTTGCAGCCACGACCGCAGTTTGACGACGACGAGTATGAACCGATTTCAGTTGCAGTTGAACCTCTGTCAGCGCTTGCGCGATCGCGCTCAATTGCCGAGTATCCAGCAAGCGATCGTCTGCAATCAAATGCACGATCGTATTCGGCTGCCATTGGCGCTCGCGTCCCATTAATAATTGTTTCAACTGCTGCCACAACTCCCCCCATGCCAGCGCTACCTTAGAAGCGGCTTCCGATTCGGGCGGTAAGATCAGATGAAAAACGCCATCTTTCGCTTTGAGGCGGACTTGGAGATCCTCGATCGCAATCTTCGGAACTTCGGGCGTTTCGAGCGGGGGTACATCAAGTAGATTCGCTTCGATATCCGGACTAGGAACGGGTTCCGGGGTAATTGGGGTGGAGTCGTTCGACAGAGACGAAAGAGAAGTATCAGAAGTCATGCCTTAACTTGGGGCTGCAACGGATAGATCATATTCACACATTGGGCGGTTTGCAACATTGTTTCGATCGACAGACGCGATCCCCAAGTTTTTTTCATTAGGGTGTGAGGGCTATTTTCTAGCAAACATGATTTGCAAAAATCGCAGGAGTTAAGATGTCAGACCTGATTAATGCTGTTTTAAATAGTGATGAAAAGTCCGATTTGCGTCAGTTTACAAGCGTATTAAGGTCGTTTGGTAAACGATATCTTCTCAGAAATGAGATTTTGCAGTTGTTTGATGAATTTTATGAGCAATACAAAAGACAAAATTCATCTCAATTAGAAAATCTGATTCGATATGTACAAGAAATTATCGTTGAAGAAGGTGGCTTGTATTTCATCATTCGTCCGAAAATTGCACGACAAGAAGCGTATCGATTGTTAGAAGATTTGACGGTCGAACCGATCACAATTCAAGAGTTGCTAGATATTCGCGATCGCTTTGTCAATCATTACCATCCGCAAGAAGGGGATGTGTTTGAAATTGACTTCGCGCCCTTCTATGATTATTCACCTGTTTTACGTGATCCAAAGAACATCGGAAAAGGCGTAGAACTTCTAAATCGCTATTTATCGAATCAGATTTTCCAGGACTCAAAAAAAGGACAAGAACCGCTGTTTCAATTTCTACAGTTGCATCAATATAACGGAATACAACTGTTAATTAATGGACGAATTCGATCGTCTGAAGAATTGAGCGATCGAGTGAAACAAGCGCTGGGAATGTTAAGCGATCGTGAGT
>JADEXW010000191.1 GCA_015206935.1 Pseudanabaenaceae cyanobacterium LEGE 13415
CGCTCATGGTCGTAATCAAAATTGCCAATACTGCGGATAGTCCCCAATGCTTACCAATAATAAATTCTGCACGACTTACAGGCTTTGCAATGAGAACAAAAACCGTTCGCTTCTCAAACTCTTTATTGACCAAATTTGTACCAATAAAAATCGCAACAATTAAACCCAAAACGGGCATCACTGCGAGTGCAAGATCAAGCAAAATTTTATCTTCAGTTGAGGCGGCGACTTCGGGTAGGAGGCGACTTGCCAAGAGAACACCCGCCGCATACAGTCCAATTAGATAAAGAACGCGATCGCGCATCACTTCTCGAAACACATTCGACGCGATCGCAATAATCCGCGTAAACGTTCCACCAACGGTATAAACTGCGTCACTCATCGCTTCTTCTCCTATGAGAAATCACATCGGATTCCCCATTTTGCCCGAAGAAATTACGATTGATTCGATTCAATTCGTCTCGGTGGATCGATCGCACCGCATTGCACTGTTCCAACAATCTGTGGACGAGGGGGAGCGGTCGCAGGAGGAGCCGATTCGCGGAAGTTAAATTCCTGAGTCGATCCGGGTTTCTTCGCCTGAGTAATTCGACAAGTGCGAGTCAGTTCGTACCCTTCTCGACGGGCTTTTTGACGGCTCCAAAGCGCTTGAAGCTGAAGATCATACGCCGCAGAAGTCACCTGACCATTCAGCGTCCACCGCTCGGTTTCTGGCGATCGAGGTAGTTCCTCACGCACTTGCTGTTGCAGTCGAGGAACTTGCTGATCAAGTTGAGTGAGCCAACGTTCGACTTGTCCCCAAGGTTTGCCTTCGAGTTCAGTCCGAACTTTCTGAGCCGCAACATTGAGAACATCAGCCCCACGCGAAAGGACTTCCTCTCGATCGTACCGTTGCGGTTGCCACACAAAGGAACTCCGCGAGAAATCTTCGGCTTGCAGTTCAGGATTTTGAGCGATCCAATCTTGGGTTTGGAAATAAAACTGAAACCAGGAACTGATCACCAAGTTGGCAAGCAAAACGAGAATAATATCTTGACGTTTTCCTTTGTCAGGATTGCTGTAAACCGGACTTTTTGTACTGGGATCAGATTTCACAAATTTTGGAGATGCCCAAATGAGCGAAGAAATTGGGGGCCAACTGATAAACGCAGTTTGGGTGGGAATGGTTCGCCCTTCGATCGTGCCAAACAGATAAACACACACTAACGCCCCAACAATCCAAGGGCCCAAGAAAAGGTCGTAAACCGTAAGCTTCTTTTTCACCTCCGGTTCATATACAAACCACCAAACGCTAAGAATCAGAAACACCCAGCCAAACGAAGAAATAATTCGCTGGGCGATTTGGGGCTGCGGCGATGTGGTGAGAGCTGCCACCACGACGCTAAAAATACTTAGAAATAATAGCGTCTGCCAAGATGCCCACTGCGGCGGTTTGACACGATCGCGAATTTGTTTAAAGACTTGATTCATCCACAGCATTGGTTCTGCCCCTAAAACGTCACAGGCTGTTCTGAGAAAGTGCGAATCAGAATCACGATCGAGATCACCGTAAAACTGGCTGCATTTGCCCAAAGAACCGCAAGCGCTCGATTCGGCACGTTTGCAAACGGTTGGCGCTGTGCTTTTCGACCCTGATATTTTGAGCGATCGCGAATTTCACCGGGATCGACAGGCTTTCCTTCTAGAATCAAATCCAGCCAATTCAAACTTTGTAACTTGACAATAAACGTTCCTAAAAACATCAGAAACGCCAACCCAACTAATAGGGGTGGATTGTTTGTTTCATCAAAAAAGATATACGTAATAATTTGCTGTCTGAGCGGTTCAGGCATCCAAGGTTCACCGATGAAAAAGATAAACCAGCCGATCACTGTTGAGAGCAAATTCGCCGTAGACGCATACTGAATACTGGATTTTCTACCGATACCTAAGTATTTTTGTAACACCCAGGCTTCAACTGCGATCGCTAAAACAATAAATAAAAGCTGATAGATAATCATCCGCAGAGGCAACACATCTGACATAATCTGAACTGCACAAATTCACACACAGATTGTAAGTGCAACCGTTCAGGTTTGCAGCAAAATATTGCAAAATCTAGAAGCATTTCAGCATTTCAGTCTTGTCTTGATGCGTCAAGTGAACATAAGCAACCGAAGTACCGATATGAAAAGTGAAATTTGCAACTCCGGTCGCTTTTGTGCCTACGACTTCTAGCGTGAATTCTCCATGATGTCCTGAGCTTCCTGGATCTGAGACGACATAGTTGCGTCCGCGTGTGGGAGCAACGTACTGTACTTGACCGAGACGATCAACGACGGCTGGGCAGGTTTGAATCGATTTCACGACACCCTCATAGTTTTGAAATTCCCCAATTGCCCATTGTTGCCGAATTGCTGGCGATGCCCACGTTCCTGGAAACTCGCTTTGATTCACCAAAAGCAGCATCGAAATCATGATAATCGGGATGACCAATCGTGCTTTTGCAAACCCTGGATTAATCTCCGATCGCTCTTGAGTAAATCGCAGTACAATTCCAACTGCTTGAACGAGCAAGAGCAAAATCATCACAAGCGTCGCTGCCATAGAGGAAAACAGTTCTGGAATGCTAATTTCTCGGTAGTTTTCAATGGGATTGACGCGCTCAACGATCGAGACCAGCAAGACCACTCCAATGATTCCACTTAGAACGAGTCCAGCTAAATCAATGAATTTTTCGTTTTTCATAAACTGAAACCTTATTTTTTGAAAGCTTCAGAAGTTGGAGTGCTACATCCGGAAAGACTCTTAAGCCATCTTTTCGTATGCTCTCAGCGCATTAGAATGAAGCAGTTTCAATTCGATTCGCGTTATGTCTGAAATCAAAATTGGCATCATTGGTGGCAGCGGTCTCTACAAAATGGAAGCGCTCAAAGATGTGGAAGAATTGTCGATCGAGACTCCATTCGGCGCTCCGTCAGATGCGCTGATTGTGGGCACATTGGGTCAAACTCGTGTTGCTTTCCTCGCGCGTCACGGTCGCAATCATCATTTACTGCCGTCAGAGTTGCCATTTCGCGCCAACATTTACGCGATGAAAAGTTTAGGAGTTGAGTATTTAATTTCGGCTTCAGCGGTTGGATCGTTAAAAGAAGAAGCGAAGCCGTTGGATATGGTAATTCCGGATCAGTTTATCGATCGAACGATTCACCGCATCGGAACCTTTTTTGGAGATGGCATCGTGGCGCATGTCGCATTTGGTGATCCGGTCTGTCTCAAGCTTGCACAAGTCTTAGGCGATGCGGTTGAAAGTCTCAATCTTGAGAATGTGAATGTGCATCGGGGTGGGACTTATGTCTGTATGGAAGGGCCCGCATTTTCGACGAAAGCGGAATCGAATCTACACCGCAGTTGGGGCGCATCTGTGATTGGAATGACGAACCTACCGGAAGCAAAATTGGCACGCGAGGCGGAGATTGCTTATGCGACTTTGGCACTGGTAACGGATTACGATTGCTGGCATCCGGATCACGATAGCGTTACGGTTGAAATGGTGATTGAAAATCTTCAACGCAATGCGATCAATGCACAGAAAGTAATTCGAGAAACGGTCAGACGATTGACTGAAAATCCACCCGTTTCTGAGGCGCATTCTGCACTGAAATATGCAATTTTGACCCCGAAGGATAAGATTTCTGCGGAGTCAAGAGAGAAATTGGGATTGCTATTGAAGAAATATCTCTAGCTTACGGTTTGTGTGTTCTCGATCGACAATTGTTCCGCCTCTTCCTGCGCTTTCAACTCGTCTAAATCTTGCCAAACTTGTCGCATCAATTCTTCTAACCCAAAGTGCGTCACCGCTGAGATCTTAAATACCTTAGTTCCGCTGAGTTGTTCGAGTTCAGCCACGATCGCATTCACTTCTTCGCTATTTGGATCGATCGCATCGAGCTTATTAATCGCCAGAATTTGAAGTCGATCGCTTAATCCCCGTCCATACGCATCCAATTCGCCTTGAATCGTTTGATAATCTGCGATCGGATCTTCCGCAGTTGCATCCACTAAATGCAATAACAATCGAGTTCGCTCCACATGGCGCAAGAAATCATGACCTAATCCGATTCCCATGTGTGCGCCTTCAATCAATCCTGGAATATCCGCAAATACGGTTCCATCTCCAGTCGGTTTCCGAACGACTCCTAAGTTTGGAACTAATGTTGTAAATGGATAGTTCGCAATCTTGGGACGCGCGGCAGACAAAGCAGAAATCAAAGTCGATTTACCCGCATTCGGTAAGCCAATGATTCCAACTTCCGCTAATAGTTTGAGTTCAAGTCGAAGCGATTTTGCTTCTCCCGGTTGTCCTGGAAACGCATTCTCAGGCGCACGATTGCGATTACTCAAGAAACAATGATTACCAAGTCCACCGCGTCCACCTTCTGCGACTTTCAAGGTTTGACCATTCTCGGTTAAGTCTCCAATTACCTCATCGGTCTCGGCATCATAAATCACGGTTCCACAAGGCACTTCGATAATACGATCGCGTCCTGATGCTCCGGTGCAATTACTTGAACCGCCCTTCTGACCGTTATCGGCTTTGAACAATCGCATGTAACGGAAATCTAGCAGCGTTTGAAGATTCTCATTCGCCTGCAAAATCACCGATCCGCCGCGTCCCCCATTCCCGCCATTGGGCCCACCCGCAGGCACATACTTTTCCCGACGAAATGACACCATGCCATCTCCGCCATCGCCTGCTTGAACCTGAATTTCTGCTTGATCAATAAACTGCATAGCTTTGCGCTGATTCCCACTGTTTCATGGTAAAGAATTTTGACCTCGATCGACATTCAATCGGTTGTCATCCAGCCAACACACCAATTTCACGCCCAAGTGCAAAACTAAATTGCCGCTACAGAAATAGGGGTCGATTCCAATGCGAACTTTCCCCACGCCGGACGCTTTACGTCGCTTTCCTTTTGGTCTCGCCGATCTTGCACTACTTCTCGGCTTTTTCGTTCTACTGGCACTGGTAGCACGAGTGGGAGCGGGAACTTTAGTCAGTTTTCGCCCCCCGGATGTGTTGCCGGGTGTCGATCTCAATCCTGCTAATTTACCGTATTACGCGGCGCGATCGACGTTGCGAATGTTTATTGCGCTGTTTTTCTCGATCGTCTTTACGCTCATTTATGGCTATGTTGCCGCGCATAGTCGCAGAGCCGAACGAGTCATGCTCCCGCTGTTGGATATTCTGCAATCGGTTCCAGTGCTGGGATTTTTATCGATCACCGTGACTAGATTTATTGCGCTCTTTCCTGGCAGTTTACTGGGATTGGAAGCGGCTTCGATTTTCGCCATTTTCACGAGTCAAGTTTGGAATATGGCATTTTCGTTTTATCAATCGTTGCGAACTGTGCCGGGTGAATTGGATGAAGCGGTGACACTGTATCGATTATCGGGTTGGCAACGGTTTACGAAGCTAGAAGTGCCGTCTGCCATGATTGGCTTAGTGTGGAATGCCATGATGAGCTTTGGGGGCGGATGGTTCTTTGTCGCAGCAAGTGAAGCGATTAGTGTATTGAATGAGAAGTACACTTTGCCAGGAATTGGATCGTATGTTGCATCCGCAGTCGCAGCAGAAAATTTATCTGCATTGGGATGGGCACTGGGTACGATCGTCATTGTGATTGTGCTAACTGATCAATTGTTTTGGCGACCTGTGGTTGCTTGGGCGGATAAATTTCGACTCGAACAAAGCGCAGCCGTGGAAGCGCCTCGATCGTGGCTTTATGATTTGCTGAAAGCGGCTCGCATTCCTCGATATTTGGGGCGATTGTTTACCCCGATCGCTGAATTGCTGAAAGGCGGATTATCGTTGCTGACTCCGCCACGACAACGGCGACAGATTGCAGTGAAAGCGAAAAGCGATCGACTTTATACTGTTCTACTTTTAGTCGCAACCGGAGCTTTAATTGTTGCAGGATTGCATTTTGTCTTAGCAACGGTTGGAATTGCGGAAGTCTGGAAAGCTTTTGTCCTCGGAGTGTTCACTTTGTTGCGGGTGACAGTTCTACTGATTTTCGCTTCAATCATTTGGACACCGATCGGCGTTGCGATCGGCTTTAATCCCCGTCTTGCTCGACTGCTTCAACCTCTTGTACAGTTTCTCGCCTCTTTTCCAGCGAATTTCATCTTTCCTTTCGCGACTTTGTTCTTTATTCGCAGCAACATTAGTTTGGATTGGGGCAGTATTTTGCTGATGGCGTTGGGAGCGCAGTGGTACATCTTGTTTAACTCGATCGCGGGAGCTATGAGCATTCCTACAGATTTACGCGAAATGTCAGCGGATGTAGGACTCACAGGCTGGAAACGTTGGCAGAAATTGATTATTCCAGGAATCTTTTCTGCCTGGGTAACAGGGGGTGTCACTGCCAGTGGAGGCGCTTGGAATGCCAGCATCGTTTCTGAAATTGTGTCTTGGGGACAAACGACGCTCACCGCAAATGGATTAGGCGCTTATATTGCCGATGCGACGAGTGCGGGAGATTGGGCGCGGATCACCCTTGGAATCGGCATGATGAGCTTGTTCGTTGTTGGATTGAATCGAGTTTTTTGGCGACGGCTCTATCACTTAGCAGAAACGAAATATCACTTATAGCCATACCTACTTCAGTTATGACACTTCGAGAAAGCCCCCCAGCCCCCAAGTTTGGGGGAGCAAGAGTCTTGAGCCAACAGCATTAGGAGTTTTGGGGCAACTCCGAGGATATCCGAATCTAAACTTGTACTGCGATATAGGAAGCAAGACCATGAATCCATTAATTAAAGTCGATCGTGTTTACAAGAGCTTTCCACTTCCTGATGGAAAAGGCGAATTCAATGTTTTACGAGACATCAATTTAGAAGTGCGATCGGGCGAAGTATTAGCGCTCTTGGGTAGAAGTGGCAGCGGGAAAAGTACATTGCTGCGAATTATGGCAGGTTTGATTCCACCGAGTCAGGGGCAAGTTTGGAACAACGATCGACCTTTACGCGGTGCAAATCAAAATGTCGCAATGGTGTTTCAAAGTTTTGCCTTGTTACCTTGGCTAACAGTGCAAGAGAATGTGGAATTAGGCTTAGATGCGCGGGGTGTAAATCTCGCAGAACGACGCAGAAAAGCATTAAGCGCGATCGACTTAGTGGGACTGGATGGATTTGAAAGCGCTTATCCAAAAGAACTATCGGGCGGAATGAAACAGCGAGTCGGATTTGCTCGTGCATTCGTTCTTCAACCACAAGTCTTGTTTATGGATGAGCCATTTAGCGCTCTCGATGTTCTAACTTCTGAGAACTTACGCGGGGAAATTGATGATCTTTGGAATGCTGGAACATTTCCATCTAAAAGTATTTTGATTGTGACGCACAACATTGAAGAGGCTGTGTTTCTTGCCGATCGTGTGATCATTCTTGGTTCTAATCCCGGTCGAATTCGCGGAGAAGTGCAAATTCAACTGCCGCGACCGCACGATCGTAATAGTCCTCAGTTCAAATCATTAGTAGATTACATTTATACCGTCATGACCAATCCGGAGGCTCAAGTGATGAGTCCTCAAGTGGCGGCTCCAAAAGAAGTTAAATCGCCTTTTGCTCAACCGATTCCCCATGCTCGTGTGGGTGGGATCAGTGGCTTGCTCGAATTGATTGTTGACTTACCCGAAGGAACTGATGATATTCCTCGACTCGCAGAACGAATCCAGCTTGCAGTCGATGATCTGTTGCCAATTCTCGATGCTGCGGTGATGTTGGGATTTGCGGAAGTCTCTCAAGGTGATGTGAAACTGACTGCGATCGGGCAAGATTTCGCCACGACTACGATTTTGCGAAGTAAGGATCTGTTTCGGCAGCAAGTTCTCGATCGTGTTCCGTTAATCAATAGCATTGTGAGTACGTTGAAAGAGAAGCGGAATCGATCCATGCGATCGGACTTTTTCAAGGATTTACTGGATGAACATTTCCCAGATGCGGAGTCCGATCGACAATTTGCAACCGCGATCGACTGGGGACGCTATGCGGAACTGTTTGAATACGATGCGAGTGAGGAGCGATTGTATTTAACAGAAACCGAAGCGACTGAAGAGAAACAATCTTCGCTCACCTCATAAAATAAAAGAGTCTGCTTTGAGGAAGTTCTAATGGTATTGCAGCAACCGAAACGGCAATCCGTTCCACCTTTGGCAAGTGGCGATCGATTAACTCGTGCTGAATTTGAGCGACGATACGAAGCAACCCCAGAGCATTTCAAAGCAGAGTTGATCGAAGGAGTGGTTTACGTGGCATCCCCTGTTCGTGCTTTTCATGGCGTACCTCATGCAGATTTAGTCACATGGCTAGGTGTCTACCGTTCAGCAACATCCGGTGTTAGTCAAGCGGACAACACGACCACGAGACTTGATTTGGACAATGAGCCTCAACCCGATGCCTTGTTGCGAGTTATACAAGGTGGTACATCAACCCTAAGCGAAGATGGATATATCGAAGGTGTACCTGAACTTGTGGCAGAGATCGCAACCAGTAGTGCAGCCATTGATTTGGGTGCAAAGATGAATGCTTATCGCCGCAATCGCGTTCAGGAATATTTGGTCTGGCAAACCTTTGAGAATCAGTTCAGTTGGTTCAGGCTGGAAAATGAGCAGTACATTTTGGTTGAACCAGATGAGAACGGGATTATTAAAAGTCAAGTGTTTCCTGGACTGTGGCTAGAGGTTGCTGCACTACTCAATGGTGAAATGTTTGTCGTTTTAAACACATTACAACTTGGCTTACAATCACCCGAACATCAAGAG
>JADEXW010000827.1 GCA_015206935.1 Pseudanabaenaceae cyanobacterium LEGE 13415
GTTCAGCGCTCTCCTAATCGCGCAATGTTACGTGCTGTCGGATTTAGCGATAACGATTTCACCAAACCGATTGTCGGTGTTGCAAGTGCCCATAGTACGATTACTCCTTGCAATATGGGAATTGCTCCCTTAGCCGTCGAAGCCGAAAACGGAGTTCGAGCAGCAGGCGGAATGCCTCAAATGTTTGGCACGATTACGGTAAGCGATGGTATCTCGATGGGAACTGAGGGCATGAAATATTCGCTCGTGTCGCGGGATGTGATCGCAGATTCGATCGAGACTGCCTGTAATGCTCAGAGTATGGATGGCGTTTTAGCGATCGGCGGTTGCGATAAAAATATGCCAGGCGCAATGATCGCAATGGCTCGAATGAATATTCCCGCAATTTTTGTGTACGGTGGCACGATCAAACCGGGACATTTAGACGGACAGGATCTAACCGTTGTTAGTTCGTTTGAAGCGGTTGGACAATACAGCGCAGGCAAGATCGAAGAGTCGATGCTGTATGCTGTTGAGCGCAGTGCTTGTCCGGGTGCGGGTTCGTGCGGCGGAATGTACACCGCAAATACAATGTCCTCTGCCTTTGAAGCGATGGGCATGAGTTTAATGTATTCCTCAACCATGTCCGCTGTTGATCCTGAAAAAGCAGAGAATACCGCACTTGCTGGAAAGGTTTTGGTTGAAGCAATTCGGAATCAAATCTTGCCGCGCGACATTATTACTCGCAAGTCGATCGAGAATGCCATCTCAGTAATTATGGCAGTAGGCGGATCGACGAATGCTGTATTGCACTTTTTAGCGATCGCACATTCGGCGGGTGTTCCTTTAACGATCGATGATTTTGAAGTGATTCGCGAACGAGTTCCAGTCTTGTGCGATCTCAAACCGTCCGGGCGTTATGTTGCAACGGATTTACACCGAGCAGGCGGAATTCCGCAGGTGATGAAAATGCTGCTAGCGCATGGATTACTGCATGGCGATTGTTTAACGATTACTGGGGAAACGATCGAGGAGCGCCTCAAAGATATTCCCGAAGAACCGAGAGCGGATCAAGATGTGATTCGTCCGTGGAACAATCCGATGTATGCGACCGGACATTTGGCAATTCTGAAGGGAAATTTGGCGCTTGAAGGATCAGTCGCGAAAATTACTGGCGTGAAGAATCCGAAGATTACAGGACCTGCACGAGTGTTTGAATCTGAAGAAGATTGTTTAACGGCGATCCTGGCAAACAGAATCAATGCAGGCGATGTTCTCGTAATTCGATATGAAGGACCAAAAGGCGGTCCAGGAATGCGAGAAATGCTGGCTCCAACTTCTGCAATTATTGGTGCAGGTTTGGGCGATTCAGTTGGATTGATTACTGACGGACGTTTCTCTGGTGGAACGTATGGAATGGTGGTGGGTCACGTTGCACCGGAAGCGTTTGTTGGAGGAATGATCGCGCTTGTGCATGAAGGCGATGAAATTACGATCGATGCTCACGCTCGCTTACTGCAATTGAACGTGCCTGAAGAGGAATTAGAAAAGCGTCGTGCTGCATGGCAACCTCCTGCACCGAGATATACGAGAGGCGTTTTGGCGAAATATGCCAAATTGGTGTCATCGAGTAGCTTGGGTGCAGTCACCGATCGGGGTTTGGATTAATCGCCGTTTACTGAAGTTGTCTGCTTCGTTTTGATCGGATCGTGCCCCCTAAATCCCCCAAATTTGGGGGACTTTGAAACCTGAAAATTCTATGGAATTTGAGAATTTTCTCTAGCTCAAAGTCCCCCAGAATGGGGGATTTAGGGGGCGATTTCCGAACAATTCACTATTCAGAAAATCTACTAAATCCAATAGGAAAAGTAACAAGATTATCGATCGCTTCCTGTTCCAGATTGGTTCTGAGTCTTCTGAAAAATCAACTGAATTCCTAATCCGAATAATCCGACTGTCGCAAGTCCAAAAATTCCCGTACCCATCGCACTCATCCCAATCACTAAAGTTCTCACGGCTGAAGAGAGCCGATAGACGACCAAACTATCAGCGTGAATCGGTTTTGTTGCGAATGAAATCCCGATCGCACTTGTCATGTTGTAAAGCGCATAAGCTAAAGCACCCGCAACCACTGCTCCGATAAAACAGCGTAATGG
>JADEXW010000828.1 GCA_015206935.1 Pseudanabaenaceae cyanobacterium LEGE 13415
ACCCAATATGGCCGATTCCGGCGGAGTTCCGGGTCAGTTGTAGGCGAAACGTGTGTAGGCTCAGGCGGCCAGACAACGGGCGTACGACGAGTACGATCTATTCCCAGTATGAACACGCGCTTTCGGTTCTGTGGTACGCCATAGTCGCAGGCATTAAGTACGAAAGGCCCAATCACCTCGAAGTCTGCAGCTTCAGCCATATCCAAAAATTGGTCGAGGTAGTCCGCGTGTCGCTGCCAAAGGAGGCCTGGAACATTCTCGACGAGGAACATGCGAGGTCGAATTGCTGCTACATAATCGAAATATCGAGCAAGTAAGGCATTGCGCGGATCATCCACGCCACTGTCTCTAAGCCTATGAGTTGAGAACCCTTGGCAAGGTGGACCACCAAGAATAATATCGCACCGGCCTGGCTCAAGTTCCCACTCAGACATTGCCTCGTTGGGATCTAACTTCAGAATATCCTTCTCAAGAAGGCGTACCTTCGCACCGTTGCGCCGGCGAATATTGAGCCTGTAAGTGGCAGCGGCATGCTTATTGTACTCCACCGCGCCTATTATATCGATCCCAGCCTGCTTTGCCCCAAGGGAGAACCCACCAGCTCCCGCAAACAGATCGATGCCGACAACGGCATCAGCAGATGGGCCGTAACTCTTTGCTTCCGGATTCCGAGTGGCTGAGTAGGCCGTTCTTGCCTCTGTGGGCGAGGCACGATTCCAACTGGTGCCCTTTTTGGATTTCAAGAGAAGCGATTGCGCCTGCAGTTCGCTACCCCGCCTTCCATGCATGGATTGATGCCTCTGAACTTTTCAACCCCTGAGGTGTACCCCTCGGGCCTGTCATTTAGCAACGACCTGCCTGTACTTAACCCCAACTAGCTCAGCCAACCTTGTTGATAGCTGAGGACGGTACCCACACGGACTTAGTGGCTTATGACGTCCAGAGGGATCATATGTCAGCAACACAAGGGCGCTTGGTCTTTGAAGGATCGCTCTAGTGTTGCTGACATATCAATTAGCAATACGTAGTTATAGATGCCTATTTTGGAGCATCGCTTGCGTTATCCCAAAGAGACCCATCAGTTATGGCTAATTCTATGGCTGCATCTCGAAACGCACTCTCAGCAAATGTGGGGTGCAGTGTCTTAGTTAAGATGCGAGCTGCCAATCTGATCGCATCTTCTTCTTTTACGCGTCCTGTTGTCCATAGAGCTATTGCTGAACTGCTTAGCATATGTGCAAGTTCTTTCTGGGTAAGTTCCGTCATCGATGTGCCTTTGAATTTGCGATCACGTACATCTTCCTCCCCTCCCGATCGCTGGAGGTGAGTGAGCAGAAAGACGAGAAGCTCGAATTGTCGGTTGAATCGGGATGATCGGCACCTCTTTCGATTGAGGTGCAGACCCGCCAGTCTGAATTGGGGTGTCGCTCGAAATCAGGCTGGCTGGCGGTGGCGATCTGTCGTGAATGGATCCGAGGCTCGCGGGAGCGTGGTCGTTCCCACTTGCAACTAAGAAATCTGCCACTCTCTGAGGAGCGCATTCTACAAATTCGGGGCTTCTCGTTGGGAAAGGAGAAGCTGTACAAACTATTGATCGAGACTTCAGAGTCTGTGTCGCGCTAAAGCGTTGCGCGCTCCAGTCCCGGAACTTTGGGATGCGCTCACCTCGACCAATTAGGCTGAGTTCGACTTCATGCCGTGCGCGGAGCCTGCTCCAGTCGCGTTTGTATAAGAGCTTGGTAAAAGAACGGCCTGCCATTCTCCCGACAGGGCCCCTTCCAAGTAACGCCTCGAAGGCCTTACGGATACGGGGTAGGATTACGCGATGCCGCTGTCTCAGCGCCTCACGTTCTTGACGGTGTTTTACAGTCAATTCCTCTCGGCGGCGCGCCCGTCCCTTAGCTTGCTCCCGGATCCGAGCGGTCACGATCCGATACTCCTGCCAAAGGTCTTGCTCAGCCTCAGGGCGTTTGATCCTCGACGAGTGCTTCCGCTTTAAATTATCATCCCGCTGTGCAGCTTGCTGATCGGTCATGACACCTGGCACGGTTGGTGCCATCTCAATCAAACCTTGAGGCGGATGGCCCATCCCGTGCCATATCGGCCGACCTCGCGAGCAGACGCCTGAGATC
>JADEXW010000192.1 GCA_015206935.1 Pseudanabaenaceae cyanobacterium LEGE 13415
GATCAATGGTGAGTTTGTAGAGACTGCGGAAAAGCTCAAATCTGAGAATCCGTCTAAGTATAGTGAAACTGTGGGTACGATCGGCATGATTAACATTGAGCAGGCTAATCAAGCGATCGAGTCGGCTAAATCTGCTTTTCCTGCATGGCGACGCACTCCCGCTAAAGAACGCGCTCAAATTCTTCGCAAAGCTGCAAACTTGTTTGAGCAACGGCGTGAAGAATTGATCGCTTGGATGACTTACGAAGTCGGTAAGCCTGTTAAAGAAGGAGATGGTGAAGTTTCAGAAGCGATCGATTTCTGTAACTACTACGCTGATGAAATGGAAAGACTCGATCGAGGGGTGGACTATAATTTCCCTGGTGAAACCAATCACTATCGCTACCATCCACGCGGAATTGTTTTAGTTATTTCTCCCTGGAACTTTCCATTAGCAATTCCTGTAGGAATGACGGTTGCTGCATTAGTTACGGGGAACTGTACTTTGCTAAAACCTGCGGAGACTTCATCAGTAATTGCTGCCAAGATTGCAGAAGTGTTAATTGAAGCGGGCATTCCTCGTGGTGTGTTCCAATTTGTTCCCGGTGAAGGGCATGTTGTTGGAGCGCATTTAGTAAAGCATCCTGATGTCCACATGATTGTGTTTACTGGCTCGCAAGCGGTGGGCTGTCAAATCTACAAAGATGCAGCAATTTTGCAACCAGGACAAAAGCATCTGAAGCGCGTTGTCGCGGAAATGGGCGGTAAAAATGCGATCGTCATTGATGAAAGTGCAGATTTGGATCAAGCCGTTCAAGGTGTGGTGCAATCGGCGTTCGGATATAGTGGACAGAAATGTTCGGCTTGTTCTCGTGCAATCGTGCTTGAACCTGTGTATGAAACCTTCTTAGCGCGACTGATTGAAGCCACTCGATCGCTGAACATTGGAGAAGCAGAATTGCCCAGTACTAAAGTAGGTCCTGTGATCGATGGTGAAGCTCAACAGCGGATTCGAGACTACATCGAGAAAGGACGAACTGAAGCAGAAGTTGCGATCGAGCTTCCAACTCCGGAGGGCGGTTACTATGTTGCTCCTGTGATCTTCACCAATGTTTCTCCAGATGCCAAGATTGCCCAAGAAGAGATTTTTGGTCCTGTGTTAGCAGTAATGCGAGCCAGTTCGTTCCAAGAAGCTTTGGATTTAGCCAATGGAACTCCGTATGCGTTGACAGGTGGATTGTATTCGCGCACGCCATCGCATATTGAGCAAGCACAGGCAGAATTTGAAGTAGGTAACTTGTACATCAATCGAGGCATCACAGGTGCGATCGTGGCTCGTCAGCCATTCGGAGGCTTTAAGCTCTCTGGAGTTGGTTCTAAAGCGGGTGGAGTCGATTACTTGCTCCAGTTCCTTGAACCGCGAGTTGTGACTGAGAATGTTCAACGTCAGGGCTTTGCACCGATCGAGGGAGCAGAATAGCTAAATTAACGTATAGCCGTACCTCTTTCAGTTAGAACATTTCGAGGAAGCCCCCCAGCCCCCAAGTTCTACTGTATATACACAAGTCTCTTACACTACGTTGCGGTCAGTCGCGCCCTAAATCACCCATTCTGGGGGACTTTGAGCCAGAATAATTGATCCAATTCCAAAGCGCTTTCCACCTTCAAAGTCCCCCAAATTTGGGGGATTTAGGGGGCATTAGCCGATTCAACCGCAGCGCAAAAGACTTGTGTATACACGGTAGTCCCCCAAGTTTGGGGGAGCAAGAGTCTTAAGTCCCCAGAATTGGGGGTTTGGGGGCATTAGCCGAAAAACACTCTGCCGAACTCACGCTAAACAACGGAGTATCTCACCTGCCCCAATCATTCCAGCAAATCAAAGACAAATTGATTCCTTCTTTGTGTCACTTTAAGCACCACTCGCACTGGATTTTCTCGATCGCCTGTATCCGGATCAAATCGAATCGTGCGATCGCGAAGAATATCACTGTTCACACTAAAAGTACGATCGCTGAGTCGTGTCCGAATCTCACTTGGCTTAAAGTTCTGAGCTTGGAACACTGCGACCAAAGCTTGCACCGCTTCATAAGACAATGCTGCTTTGTGGTTAAAATCTCCCGCCCAGTAAGATTTAACTTCTTCTCGAAAATTACTCGCTCCCGGCAATTCAATAAACCAATCCGCTGCAACAATCAATTTGCCGTCTAGCTTGTCAGAGCCAACCCGCTCTGCAATATTTCTCATCTCTCCTAAAATGCTGCTGTTGTAAAGTGTGTTTGCAGCAAGAACTAATTTATCGCCCGCATTTTGTCTGAGAACATCAACCGATCGTTGAAAGGTGATTGAACTATTCGTTTGCCCATCCGCAAAAAGCGCGATCGCATTCACATCGTTCATCTCAGATAGCGATCGAGCTGCATCAAAATCGTTGTTAGAAAGATTTCTCTCAGTAAATTCGAGCTTGCCCGATCGGAGTAGATCTTTGAATTGTTCTGCTAAATCCTGACTAAATTTTTCATTGCTGTAAAAAATGCCAATCTTTTTTCCATCTGGAATTTGTCTTCTAAAAGCATTGAATAACGCTCTCGCTTCATCTTCAGTCGTTGAAGTTGTTCGGAAGAACACCCGATTTGTGTCATTGCAGCTTGCATCATCTCGAATGTTCGTCGCAGTACTCGATGCTGAGACTACGACAATGTTCGCTTTGCTATAAGTTCCAAGTACCGCACAAGTCACTGCGCTGGTGTAATGTCCCACGACTGCTAAAATCTGCCGTCCATCAATGCCCTTGACTAAAGATTGCGCGATCGCTTTTGCTTGTTCCGTATTCCCGCGATCGTTGGCGATCATGATTTCTAAATTGAGCCTGCCTTTTACGGCTCGATCTTGCATCTGTGCTGCTCCGAAGAGGATCTGACGGCTAACATCGGTATCTTCTAGATTTAGCGGCGTTGCAACTGCGATCGTATACAACGGCGTTTTTTCTGCAATACTCCGTCTACGCGATTCAGCATTGTTGCGATAAATCAGAATTTCGGGATCTTTAAACGCTTGTTCCGCTTGCTCTCGTTCATCTCTAGAAAGCTTGTTTCTCTGCTCTCCAAAGACATTCCGAATTTGATCAAAGATCTTAACTGCTTCTGCAAAGTTACCTTGTCTAAGTTGTCGTACTCCTTCTTCTTTGCGGCTTTGGTAGTCCAATCGCAGTTGAGAAACTCGATCGTCATCAATCCTTTCAAGCTGTCCATAACTAATCAACCGCTCAGTTGGGATTAGCTGAATTGTTGCCGTTTCAGGATTAGATGGACTATTTGCCACCATTGCAGGTCGGAATAATCCAACTGCGATCGCAACAATTCCAACCAGGATTCCAAGTGCAATCCACTTCGCATATTTCGGGAACTTCCATTTTTGAGGTGGATTAACGATCGGCGGTAATGATACCAGCATCGATTGTAGTTCAGCGAGAATTGCTTTTGCGGTGGGGCGTTGTTGGGGATTAGGATTTAGGCAGCGATCGAGCAAATTCCGAAAGCGATCCGAAGGTGTGAAATCAAGCATCGTGTACCAGTACTGCACATCCAGATAATCTGGGCGAGTTCCGGTGAGTAGATGCAATAGAGTTCGTCCCAGCGCATAAATATCTGATTGCGGAACCGCATTCCCGTTTAACTGTTCTGGAGCCGTATAGCCGTGTGAACACCATTGCGTAACTGAGTGACCATTAATCACCGTTTCGGTGCATTCTCTGGCTGTTCCAAAGTCAATTAAAACTAATTTATCGCTAGGTTGGCGAATAATGTTTGAGGGTTTGATATCGCGATGGAAAAACTGGCGTTGATGTACATAATCTAAAACTCGTGCTAGTTGAGCAAACCACTTAATCGCCATTGTTTCAGTAGTTAAACGCTGCCCTCGATCGAGCCAATCCTCTAAATTTTCACCTTCGATCCATTGCATGACCAAACAAGGAAGCTCTTTGTGGGTTGGATTGGTAATGACGATCGAGAACGCATCTTCAAGTCTTGGAACGCTTGGGTGCTTCAGTTCCGATAGAATTCTCCGCTCTTGTCCAAATGCTTCTCGGATTTTTGGATTGGTGTGAAGTTTGAGCGTTTTGAGAACTTTTCGCTTTCCAGCTTCTTCGAGATCTGCAACTTCAAAGACTTCAGTATAAGGATGTTCATGTTCCCCCAACAGCGATCGTAAAATTCGATATCGATCGTGAATGACCAGCGGAGTTTGACAAGCTTGGCAGTAATTTGCGGAAGCTTGATTGGGTCGCTGGGCGCACCAGGGATTGATGCAATAACTCATAGGGTCAGTTTGGGGCGGTGTTAGTTTTCAGTTTGACATAAAGCGATCGAGCTTAGAAACTTGTCTTCAAATGTCTTCGTACCACTTCCAGAATCATCGGTTGAAGTGTGTATAAAACGTCATATCCTTCAATCACTTTTTCAATCAGCGATCGTCGTCCTAATCGATCGAGTCCTTCGATCAAATTTCCTTGTTCTTTTAATTCCTCCTGCAATTCTCGCTGTGATAGTGGTTCTGATTGTGCTAGCGATTTCAGAATTAATCGATCGAACTCTGTAAGGGTCTGAATTTGCTGGATCAAAGCTTGCTGGATTAATTCTGAAACGTAGATTCCTGGATTTTCTAGAAATTTGTGAATTTGACTTTGGAAAAGATCCCGCACAATCGGACACACTAACTTGAGCGCGAGTGGATTGCCGCTGTATCGATCGACTAATTGTTTCCCATCTTCAGGCGCAAATTTCAGTCGTCCATCTTCCAAAATTTTGCAGCCCGATTCCGAATCCAGACCGAGCAACACTTGTGAAATTGCTTGTTCGCGCATTAATGCAGTAAAGTCGGGTGGACGTTCGCGTGTGGTTACGAGAATGCAACTTTGATGTTGAATTTGTCCTAGATCTTGTAAGGTACGAATCAGATATTGATAATTCTTACGATCGCCTTGATCAGGATTCACTTCATCGAGAACAATTAACATCTTTGAATTGATCAAATCCTGTCTCAAAATCTGTGTCAATCTCGCCAAATCTGTTGGCAACGATCGAGGAGTTTCAGACAGCGTATGCAGTAAATTCAGCAGTAATTGTTCGATCGGTAAACGATGATCAAATTGCAGCCAAATTCGCCGATCGAATAATAGTTTTACTTGCTCCGCTAATTTTACTGCGATCGCAGTTTTTCCAATTCCAACTGCACCGTATAAAATCACAAATTGATATTTCAGCAATAGGTCTGTTAACTGTTTTAGTTCATCACTACGACCATAGAAACTTTGAATCAATGGCATCAAGCTTAGGTCATCACGTGAGATTCTGAGTTCGGGAAATTCAGCGATCGTTTTCCAATCGAGGTTTAGGACATCGCAATAAATCTGAAACGTGCGACGATGAATCGGGCGACTGGCATAAACAAACCGCTTCCAAGTCGTTTCCGACACGCCCTTAGCATACTCTCCACGCGGACTTCCGAGGCGTAGACTGGCAGCAATCAACGCTCTTTCGTCGGTCATATTCCAGTTTCGCGCTTCAATGACCTGTTTAATTTGTTGTTTTCCGACTGCCGAAGCTCTTAATCCGACCATGATGACCAACACCAATTTGGGTCTATTTTACACTGACCCAAAAGTGACCCAATTGCACAAAGCCGCAAAATATCAGAGTTTGAACGATCGATAAACTGACCCAGATTTCGGATCTAGTAAGACCCTAGGTTCATTGTTTAGGATGCTGCTCAAAGGCTGCAATTGGTAAACGAACATGAGCGCATCCCACTTTTGGACTCTATTCCGTTTGAGTGCTTCAGGTCGAGCAATTCCTAAACTTTTGTTGTCTGCAAAAACTTTTTTTCAACAGCAGTTTCACGAAGCTCAAGACATTCGATCGATTCAATCTCGACTGTTTGAACTCAGCCAAAGTTTCGATCAGACTACCGCACAACTCGCTTTACTTTGTTTGCGTTGCTATGTTTCCTACCAAATTGTTTCGACTTGTATGCGGTTAGTGGAGCGATTTGGCGATCGATATTCGTTCAAACTCACTGATATTCTTCCGTTTGTTTTGGATGATCAAGGACGAACCGAATTCAAGAAAACACTGTCTTTCGAGATCCTCCAAACCTTTAATCCCGACAAAGGAAGTTTATCAACGTGGACAACTCGATTCGTGCAACAGCGTCCAGATCTAACGCGATTTTTTGCTCAACAAGGACTACTTTTGATCAGCAATTGGGCGTTGTTGAATGACACGACAGAAAAGCAATTGTGCCGAATCTTGAGCGAAGTTTATCTATTGTCATCACGAGAAATCGATCGCTCGATCGCGCTTTTAAATGCGTATCATTCGGTGTATCGTAATGATCCGAATCGGTCTGGGCGTTGTATTCCACCGTCGATCGCTCAATTGAAGAGAATTGCTCAACATCTCGATCGTTCAGATTCAACTGATGTTGTGATGTCGCGTCTGAATCGATTAGCAACCTATGTTCGTCAGTATCGCGTTTGGTGCAGACGAGGAGCAGCTTTGACTTGTCCGATCGATTTAGCCATTCTTCAGCCTGTGGAGATCGATCAGCAAGTCTGTCCGCTCGAAACTCGATTTCTTCGCCGTTATCGTCAAGCTCTAGTCACAGAGCTAGATGCAGCGATCAGGGATGTGTTAACGGCTCGAATGCAGAAAATTGCTTCTGAGCATTATTTACTGTCGCTGTATGGTTTGTACTGTGAACATCAAACGATGAGATCGATTGCGGTTCAACTCGGTTTACCCGGACAATATCGTGTGGTGCGATTGTTGCAACTCGCTCAACTACGATCGACGATTCAAACCCAATTAATCGAGCGATTGAAACCCAGACTTGCTCCTTTTTTGCCTGTCGCTTCGATTGATCTCGATCGCATTTTGCAAGAAGAACTTGAGCCGTTATTTAAGCTCGATGCCCAGTATTTACAAACCCCGATCGCACATCGATCGTCTGAGTCTCGGAGCTTGTTCACTCTACGAATGGTGCATTGTTTAGAGAAGCTGTTTACTGAGAGAAGAATCCTGCAAGCAACAATGGCACAAGCAGGATAGCGATCGCAATTACTAATAAAGTTCCAGCATCGACATCAATCACGTTCTTCGGTTTATTGTTCATAATTTGAGGTATGGCAATCCGGTTTGAGTTGTGAAATCAGGGAACGCCCCCAAACACCCAATTCTGGGGGCTAAGAGTCTTGTCCCCCCAAACTTGGGGGTTCTACTGTTTATACACATCTCTTTCTCACTGCGTTTCAGTCGTCTTCAGCCCCCTAAATCCCCCAAAATTGGGGGACTTTGAAGCTGGAGTCTTACCTCTTAGTCCCCCAGAATTGGGGGATTTAGGGGGCATTAGCCGATTTAACCGTAGCGAAAAGACTTATGTATACACGGTAGAACTTGGGGGTTAGGGGGCACGATCAAACCGCGCATCTCACGACTAATCTAGAATTGCTATAGTTGTGCTGGTTTTGTCTTATGCCCCCGAAACTGATTATCCAATTTGGTCGCTTTGTTTGGACAACGATGTGGAAAATCATGATGTCCAATCTGGCTCCAAAAGATACGTCTGGTGCTTATCTTCGCCCAGAAAGTCAGTTTCGGGATCGCATTGGATCAGATTCTTATCCTGCGGCTTCAGGGCGCTACAAATTGTTTGTGGGAATGAGTTGTCCTTGGGCACATCGAACGCTGATCACACGAGCTTTAAAAGGATTGGAAAGTACGATCGACATTTCGATCGTGTCTCCTTCTCCCGAAAATGGTGGCTGGATTCTCGATCAGCCCGAATTCGGTTGTACCACTTTGGCAGAACTCTATCGATTGGCGAAACCAGGTTATAAAGGTCGATCAACGGTTCCGGTTCTTTGGGACTGTGAGACTAATACAATCGTCAATAATGAAAGTTCAGAAATTATCGTGATGTTGAATTCTGGATTTAATAAATTTGCAACGCATCCAGAAATTGATTTATATCCAGATTCTCTACGTAATGAAATTGATAGTTGGAATCTGAGAACTTATAACTCTGTAAATAATGGCGTTTATCGATGTGGATTTGCTCAAACACAGGAAGCTTATGAACTTGCTTGTAATGAATTATTTTTGATGTTAGATACGATCGACAAACATTTAGAAAAGAATCGTTATCTCTGCGGTGATACGTTAACGCTTGCTGATGTGAGATTATTTACAACGCTATTTCGCTTTGATGCTGCGTATTATGGCATTTTCAAATGCAGTCGTCGCCGTATTCAAGATTATGCAAACTTAGGCGCTTATGTGCGCGACATCTATCAAATTCCGGGTGTCGCTCAAACTTGTGATTTGCAAGCTGTAAAACGCGATTATTACGGTAATTTATTTCCCCTTAATCCGGGCGGAATTATCCCGATCGATAGCGATCCCCAAAACTTACTCGCACCTCACAATCGGGACAGAATTTACGCTTGACGACCACTTTCCCCATTCATCACCGCTGAAGCAATCAAATGCGCCAATCTCAACGCTTCAGGAACATGACCTCGATCGGTTAATCTCGCCAACACTTTCGCAGTCGTTTCCGGAGTGGCTCCATAAACTTGAAACACAAATGGCGGTGATTGATAAATTTCTCCAGCTTTTGCAATCAACGCCAATCGCCGTTCCGGTTCTGGCAATCGTCTGAGCGCATATTCAACTTTCTCTAATTTCGGATAGCGGCGCATCACACTCACACACGGACGATCGATCGCATTTGACAACGCAGGCA
>JADEXW010000193.1 GCA_015206935.1 Pseudanabaenaceae cyanobacterium LEGE 13415
GAATCTGATATTTTGTTCACTGGCAGCGTATCCATTAGCACGATTAACATTCGTAGGACGAGAAATTATCTTTAGCGCGATCGTTTCAACCATTCTGATTCCATTTCAGATTGTGATGATTCCGCTGTATGTGTTAGCGGTGAAATTAGAATTAATTAATAGCTATCTCGGCATTATTTTTCCTGGAATTGCATCTGCGTTTGGGATCTTTCTACTGAGACAAGCGTTTCAAGGTGTGCCAAAAGAACTCGAAGAAGCCGCACGAATGGATGGTTGTTCAGAACTAGGAATCTGGTGGTATGTGATGCTGCCATCGATTCGTCCTGCACTGGTGACTTTAGCGATCTTTGTGTTTATCGGATCGTGGAGCGATTTCCTTTGGCCTCTTTTAGTTGTCGATCGACCTGAATTTTTTACCTTGCCGCTGGGTGTGTCCAAACTGGCAGGAACGTTTACGCTCGATTGGCGCTTGATTGCAGCGGGATCAGTGATCTCGATCGTGCCAATTTTGCTATTTTTCCTCGTGATGCAGCGCTACATTGTGCCGACAGAAGCGGGAAGCGGAGTCAAGGGTTAATAGTTTTAACAAAAACAGTTTGATGTACAATAGTAGAACTTCAAGTGTAATTGACCTGTGAAAATTGAGACCTCTTTGAACGCGAAAACCGCTGCAAAACAACCCTTTCTTTCAACGATGCGTGAACTTGCTACGACTTATCAAGCTTTCTGCACTTATGACGAAGCTCACATCCGGGAAACGGGTTTAACGCCGCCACAATTTGATGTCATCTGTACGCTCGGAAATACTCCGGGTATGTTCATGAATCAACTAGCTGAGAAAACGCTAGTGACGAAAGGAACATTGACCGGAATTATCGATCGATTAGAACAAAAAAATCTCGTCCGCCGAGAAGTTCCGCCAGAGAATCGCCGCTGTTTTCTCATCGTTCTTACGCCCGAAGGTGAAGAACTGTTTGAGAAAATTTTCCCGGTTCATATCGAATATTTAAAGCAAAAGTTCGATCGATTAACTCCAACCGAACTCGATGAAATTAAAACAGCACTTCAGCGCTTAAAATCGATTTTTACCGACTAACTTTCTGAAATTCATATGCGCCCATCAATGCGCCCCAAATCGGCTGTTGTGTTTCAGGATCGATTCCTTTGTCGTAGCTCAAGAAGCGGTCAGACATCGCTTCAAATCCTAGAGAAACCTGAATCGTACTGCCCTGAAGCGAGAACGTACAGCGCGTATCAGGTGGCGGCGAGGCGATGAAATGATAGCCTTCAGCCGTTGATTTCACAGTGACATTTAACGTACAGCTTGGAAGCAGTTCGATCGCATCTTGAGTTAATCGATCGAGTAATTCCGGTCTTTGTCCTGCACCTTTTACCAGGCTCGGATCTTTAAATTGGTAGTACTGAACCTTCAGCCCTTCTGCACTTTCTTGCAGTCGCATCAATCGCTGTCGATACGGCTGATCTAATTTCAACACATTCGATTGTTCAGCGAAAATCGTTGGATCTTCAAATAATTGAATCGATCGCTGCCACAGGCGCAAATGAACGAACCACGTCGGGCTTTCCCTTGCCTGAATTTGGTTATGGAATTCGCCTGCTAAATATTTAGCAAGAATCGAAGCATTTGACATAGGATTCACTCTACGGGACTGACGGGGCTCGAACCCGCAACTTCCGCCGTGACAGGGCGGTGCTCTAACCAATTGAACTACAGTCCCAAATTTGCTTTTGCCCTGTTTTGCAGCGCGACTTCTAGTATGTAGGCTTTCCTCTGATTTGTCAAACACTTCATCAAAGTTTTTTTCAGCTTTACCAAGCAGCGATCCCCGAAAAAATTATGTCCGATCCTGAATTCCCTTGTTATCACTGAAGTAGGAAGATTGACGTAGGCTAGGCGGAACAGATGAAAGACCTCAAAATCGGGCGGCATCCAGCGCTAAAAATTGCGCTAGCTTCAGCAGTATTGACCGCGATCGCAGGAACGATTCTTCTCAAACTTTTACCGATCGAGATTTCGATTTCGTCCGACACTCCTAATCCAGTTCCAGTCATTAAAACAACCAGTTCCCCTGCTGAAGCAGTTTCTCCTTCGACGATCGAGAAACCTGATCCAAGCGCGATCGCTGCAAAGCAAGGAAATTTACGCATTCGGAATCGATCCGATCACGCTGTTCGCGTTGCTCTTCTTGCCCGTCAGCCCAAAGATACAACGACTAAATCTGGTGAACCGCCAAAAGGATTTGCACTTCCAGCACATTGGGATTTTGCACCCCAGGAAGGGAGTGATTCAGGATTATTAGTCGCATTGCCGAATCGATCAATTCGACTCAAACGTGGTGATGTACTAGTGGCATTTGCTCAGGATGGCTCACAGCGCTATTGGGGCCCGTTCGTTGTAGGAGAAACTGATCGACCCGATTGGAACGCTCAGGCAGGAGAATGGGAGCTAGTCTTAGACAATTAAACGCGATAGAGGCTCATGACTTCGGATAATGGCAAACGCGATCGAGCCGCGATCGACAAATCCGAAACATGCCCCCGATCCAGATGTTCCGAAGCTGCACAAGCAATCATCGCCGCATTATCCGTACAGAATTTCATCGGCGGGAATAGCACTTTAATTCCATGCGGTTCTGCGGCGATTTGTAATTGTTCTCGTAAACCTCGATTTGCGGCAACACCACCCCCGACCGCGATCGTATTTAATCCGTAATCTTTGGCACAAGCGATCGCGCGTTTCGTCAAAGCTCGAACGACTGTTGCTTGGAAACTGGCAGCGAGATCTACGATCGGCAATGCTTCCCCAGTTGCTTCTAGTTTCTGAGTCAATCTCAACACTGCTGTTTTCAAGCCGCTAAAACTCGAATCATAGGGATGAAATCCGCCTTCTGGCAGCGAGATTTGACCTTCTGGCAGCGGAAACGCTTTCGGATTCCCTTGAGCCGCCAGTTTATCGATAATCGGTCCCCCTGGATAGCCCAATTTTAGCAACCGAGCCACTTTATCAAACGCTTCCCCCGCCGCATCATCGCGCGTTTGTCCTAGTACTTCATACCGTCCGCACTCTTTCACATAGATCAGGCTGGTATGTCCCCCAGACACGAGCAAACAAAGGAACGGCGGCTGTAAGTCGGGATCAGTCAGATACGAAGCATAGATATGCCCTTCCAAGTGATGAACGCCGAGGAATGGTTTCTCATGCACGATCGATAAAGTTTTCGCGGCAGTCAATCCCACTAACAATGCTCCAACTAATCCTGGTGTACAAGTTCCCGCAACGCCGTCAATGTCAGCCCAAGCGAGACCCGATTCGAGGAAGGATTGCGCGATCGCTTGATTGACAATTTCGACGTGCTGACGAGATGCAACTTCGGGCACAACGCCGCCATACTGCTGATGGATCGCGATTTGGGACGAAACCACGCTACTTAAAATGTGACGATTTTTAACGATCGCCACCGCAGTTTCGTCACAACTTGTTTCAATTGCTAAGACCGTTGCCATTTGCTGGTAGGTTTTGGGAGTAGGTAACTGTTACAGTTGCTCGAATGAGAGTGAGCTAGGCTGATTTTCTAGTGTAGCGTCCTCCTCGATCGAGTTCCGCTCGTGACAAAATCTAACAGTGGAAAAAAATCAACTGTTTGACACAACCCCTCTTTGTAATTCGTTAAAAAGGGAAACAATTCCATGCAACGATTGTTTGCTCTAGTTCTCGTTCTTTTCCTGGGTTTGGGCTTTGTCAACCCTCAGCCCGCTCACGCTTATAACTTAGTACCTTGTAGTGAAAGCGAAGTGTTCGCACAACGGATTAAAGACTCCGCCAGTGCGACCGCTCAACGCCGCTATGAGCTTTATTCTCAAGCTGGTTTGCTCTGTGGTAAAGATGATGGCTTACCTCACTTGATCACCGATGGCAACCTCGCTCATGCAGGTGAGTTCACGATTCCTGGCATCTTGTTCTTGCTGATTGCGGGTTGGATCGGCTGGGCAGGTCGTTCTTACCTCCAAGCGGTGAAGAAGTCTGACAAGCCTGAAGAACAAGAAATCATTATCAATGTGCCTTTGGCGATCAAATGTATGTTGACGGCTGCATTGTGGCCTCTGTTGGCAGTGAAAGAACTGTTAAGCGGTGAACTCACTGAAAAAGATGGTCGCGTTCCGGTTGGGGCTGATTCGGTGCTGCTGATGCAGTCTGATAAAACCGCACCCGCACGATCGCAAAACCGCGCTCGATAATCATTTGGAGGTTTATCCATGTCTGGTCTTACCCGGTATTTGGCTTCGGCTCCTGTGCTGTGTGCCCTCTGGTTGACATTCACCGCAGGAATCTTAATCGAGTTCAACCGCTTTTTCCCCGATCTGCTGTCTCATCCGAGATAGAGTGATCTTTTAGGATTAAAAGAGGCGCGATCGTTCCCTATATCGATCGCGCTTTTTCATATCTTCCCAACGGCAGACTCTAAGTCATAGCCTAGGATTGATGATCCGCGATCAGCCAATTTCCTAAGCTATGAACGTTCTTATTTTGGAGCGTTCTTATGCAAGCCAATTATTTTTTGAGATTCCTCTCGACTGCATCAATCCTCGGAATTGTCACCACTAGCTTCTTTTTGACATTATTTATTTTGATCAACTGGGTCGCACCGGATCTTTTGATTTTAGGACAATAAGAAAACGGGGCAAGGCTCTATACTCAAAATCGTGAGCTTATTGCCCCGATCATGAATCCTGAGCCTGAGATTAGACGACTGTTGGATGTGATGCCTGCATCCGGTCGAATGTTTGTGAAATTAGTCAGTAAGCCCGATCAAAGATTAGTGATCGATGCTCCCGCACCGCTTCCGTGGACGAGCGATCGCACAATCTATATTAATTTCGATCTCTGGAGTCGCTTCTCTCGATCGCAGCGAGATTTATTAATTTTACGAACGGTAAGCTGGAGTACAAATATCAAATGGTTCCAGCCTTCCCCGATGTTAGGACTGACAGCATTAGGCGCGATCGGAATCGGAATCGAATTTGCACAGCAGGATTTTGTGGGAGTCGCAGCCGCAAGTGGATTAAGCGCGATCGCACTGTTCCAAATTTGGCGAAACACGAAGAGTTCACGAGTAGAACTCGAAGCAGACGAGAAAGCGATCAAGATTGCTCAACGGCGTGGATATACGGAGACTGAGGCAGCTAGGGCACTTTGTAGCGCGATCGAGTCGGTGGCTCAAAATGAAGGTCGAATGTTGAGCTTTGTCGAACTCCTTCGGTGTCAGGCACTAAGAGCGATCGGCGGACTGTGTCCAGTTGGACTTCCTGATGAACTGAGGCAGGAATAGTGGAAATCGACCACGATCGACTCTTCAAAGAGCTAATCACAACATTCTTTCTAGAGTTTCTAGAACTATTTCTGCCGGAACTGCGATCGACGATCGAGCCAGATTCAATTCGGTTTCTTCAGCAGGAATATTTCGCTGATCTGACCGCTGGAGAAGACAAGATTATTGATCTCCTAGTCGAAGTCAAACAATCCGGTGAGGATGCGGCTTTTTTGATCCACATTGAAGCTCAATCGACTCCAGAAGCTTATTTTACGCGGCGTATTTTCTTTTACTTCGCTAGGTTGCATCAAAAGTTTCTTCAGCGAATCTACCCGATCGTGATCTTCTCGTTTGACAAACCCTATCGAGAGGAACCGCATACTTATACGATCGAGTTTCCGAATCGCAAAATTCTGGAGTTCAACTTTGAATCGATTCAGTTAAATCGTCTCAACTGGCGAGATTTCATCGATCAGCCCAATCCTGTCGCCGCAGCGCTCATGAGCAAAATGCGAATTGCGCCCGAAGACCGAGTGAGAGTCAAAGTAGAATGCTTGCGCTTACTAGCAACACTGCGACTTGATCCCGCTCGGACAAAGCTAATTTCAGGATTTGTCGATACCTATTTGAAGCTGAATGCAAATGAAACCCAAGCATTTCAGACAGAACTTAGTAGAATTGAGCCAGAACGACGGGAGGGAATTATGCAAATTGTCACCAGTTGGATGCAAGAAGGAATTGAGCAAGGGATCGAACAAGGAATTGAACAAGGAATTGAACGAGAACGATCGCTAATTTTACGACTTCTTACCAAGCGAGTTGGAACATTGACACCCGAAATTCTCGATCGCTGTCATCAACTCTCGATCGATCAAATTGAAGCTCTGGGAGAAGCCTTATTAGAGTTCACGTCCTTGACAGACCTAGAAGCCTGGTTCACTCAGCTTTAAATTTCTTCGCTTGCCTTCAAGGTTAATTTTTCTGAGGCTTGGGAAATCTAGCAGTACAAGCCCACGGGAATATAAAGGCTTCATAATTAAGCGCGTGGATTTACGGAATCTCCGAATTCAAATTTCCCGGATACGATGGGTTTGTCGCGGAAATGACCGACACATGCGCGGTTAGTGCCCCACGATCGCACCGGAAGTGTACCTTATGGCTCAAATGGCAACTCAGGCTCCCCCCGTTCGCGGCATTGATGCCAGTCTCGATGTCGAACTGCGAAAAGTCTTTAAAGTCTACAACGGTGAACCCGCTGTGCGTGGAATCGATTTGGGAATTCGACGCGGTGAGTTTTTTAGTATTTTGGGTCCTTCAGGATGTGGCAAAACAACAACACTGCGAATGATTGCTGGGTTTGAAGATCCGTCGGCTGGAGACATTCTGATTCGCGATCGCTCGATGCTAAATGTTCCTCCATACAAGCGCCCTGCAAATACGGTCTTTCAAAGCTATGCGCTCTTCGGACACATGACTGTTTGGGAGAATATCGCGTTTGGGTTGAAGATTCAGAAATGTTCTCGTGCAGAAATTCAAGATCGCGTCAGAGATGCCTTGAAGCTGGTCAAACTCGAATCTTTAGCCAACCGATTTCCGACCCAGCTATCCGGTGGACAACAACAACGGGTCGCAGTCGCACGAGCATTAGTCAACCGTCCAGCAGTGTTATTACTCGATGAACCGCTGGGAGCATTAGACCTGAAGTTGCGAAAAGAAATGCAGGTTGAACTATCGACCTTGCATCGGGAATTGGGAATTACCTTTGTGATGGTGACACACGATCAAGAGGAAGCGCTTTCATTGTCCGATCGTATTGCGGTGATGAATCTTGGCAAACTCGAACAGGTTGGAACACCAGAGCAAATCTACGATCGACCTCTTACTTCATTTGTGGCTGACTTCATCGGAGATACGAATCTGCTTCGTGGCAAGATCGAAGGCGCACATCCTCAAACACTTTGGATTAGAACCGAAACTGGGATTAAGCTAACGGTTCAACAAAATCCAACCAATCCCCTCACTTCTGGATGGGTGATGACGAGTGTGCGCCCTGAGAAAATTCAGATTTCGTTAACTCCAGTTGATGCCGCAAATTGCTTTGAAGGTCGATTGCAAGATGTGATGTATTTGGGTACTCATGTGCATTGCTTAGTTCAGTTGAAATCTGGCGATCGAATGACCGTTCGTCAGCCGACCGCAGCAACGCTTCCGAGCGCAGACACTCCAATCTATGTGTATTGGAATGCGATCGATAGTTTAGCGCTCTCAGAATCGTAGGAGGCGATAATGGTTTATTCTCGTCGTCGATTCTTGAAAACTGCTGCCACTGGAATGTCTGGGTTTGCACTGTCTAGCTGTGGATGGACACTTGCGAAAGTTCAGACAGACAAAGAGATCGCCACTTCTTCAGATGAGCTGCATGTTTATACTTGGGCGAACTATATCGATCAAGAGTTAGTGGATACCTTTCGCGCCAAGACTGGAATCAAAGTTACGTTTGATGTGTTTGATTCTAATGAAACAATGTTGGCGACCTTTCAGGCAGGAAAAGCAAACATTTACAGCATCATCTATCCGTCTGACTACAAAGTGACTCAGATGAAAAATCTGGGTTATCTCAGCGAGTTGGATCATCTGCGCTTAGAAAGCTTAGGCAATCTGCTTCCTCGATTTCAAAGTACGACGCATGACCCTGGGAATCGCTTCAGTGTTCCGGTGAGTTGGGGCACAACTGGATTGCTTTACAACAGTGAAAAGCTGCCGAATCCGCCAACCGATTGGAGCTATCTCTGGGAGAACAAAGACAAACTGAAGCGCCGCATTACCTTGATGAATGATGTGCGCGAAGTGTTAGGTTCAACACTACGATCGCTCGGTTATTCCTACAATTCCACGAATCCCGCAGAGCTAAAGAGAGCCTACGATCGCTTAGAAGAATTGAAACCTGCGATCGCAACGTTTACAACCGATGCTTGGCGCGATCAGTTAATTGCTGGAGATTTACTAATTTCAATGGTTTACTCTTCGGATGCTGTGCTTGCAATGACTCAAAATCCGAAGCTTAAATACGTAATTCCAGCCAGTGGAACTTCGGTTTGGAGCGATACGCTAGTCATTCCAAAAACGGCTCCGAATCCTGATGCTGCCTATGCTTGGATAGAATTTTTACTGCAACCAGAAGTGGCGGCAAAATTAACAGAGCGGCTCTCTTTTGCCACGACAAATCAAGCTGCGATCGCAAAACTTCCCCCTGAATTGCAATCGAATACCAGTCTTTTTCCCTCAATGGCGGCAATCAATAAATCTGAATCGATTCTGCCAATGGAGCGCGACGTTTTGGAGGCTTACGATCGATATTGGACAAAGCTCACGAGTTAGATGATGGGTAAAAAGCTTGTGTGACAACTTATTCG
>JADEXW010000829.1 GCA_015206935.1 Pseudanabaenaceae cyanobacterium LEGE 13415
TCTGCTGACTCAATCCACAGGGCTGATTCAATCCCCGATGCCCAAATTTTAACTTAAACGTTTCGGCTCCCAGCGATAATCCAAGGATCTGATGACCCATACAAATCCCGAATACAGGCTTTTCAGCTTCTAGGAGTGCTTTTGTAGTTTCGATGCCTTCGGTGACAGCGGCAGGATCTCCAGGTCCATTCGAGAGAAAAATGCCGTCCGGGTTATATTTCAGAATTTCTTCAGGTGGCGTATTTACAGGAACGACGATTACACGACAGCCGTAACTTGCTAATCGGCGTAGAATATTGCGCTTGATGCCGAAATCGATCGCAACAACGGTTAGTGGATCGCCATCGCCTGGAGTTGCGCTAAATTCCCAAATCGTTTCAGTTTTCTCTGACCACTCATAAACTTTAGTCGTACTTACTTCTTTCACCAAGTTCAATCCCGCCATACTCGGAGCGTTTTGAACTTGTTCGAGCAGTTCAGCCGGATCGAGAACTTCGGTCGAAATCGCACCATTCATTGCCCCGATCGATCTCAGTTTCCGAGTCAATGCACGAGTATCAATTCCGTAAATTCCCAGAAGATTGTGGCGCTTCAGATAATCGGGTAGCGATTCGGTCGATCGCCAATTGCTGGGACGTTCACAAATATTTCGAGCAATCACACCGCGTACATGAGGCACATCCGACTCTTCATCATCCGGATTGACACCCGTATTTCCAAGCTCTGGATAAGTAAATGTCACAATCTGACCCCGATAGCTCGGATCAGTCATAACTTCTTGATAACCCGTCATTCCGGTATTAAACACGACTTCCCCGATCGTGGTTCCCGTCACACCAAACGAGTAACCGCAATAAGTCGTGCCATCAGCTAGCACAAGTAAAGCAGGTTGAGCAGAGGACATAAACAGCGGCAACAAACAAAGATCTCATCATTATTATCACGTCTGTCGCAAGTTGCAAGCGCTCTCTAAGCTTTTGAACAGATTTTGGGGGAACTCTAACAGGGTCGGGATGTAAAACCCTGGGAAGTTCGGATTATGCTCAGATTTGGTGTTCGGGTGATTCTGCCTTTGTTGATGGCAACTTCAGCAGCGATCGGGGTTGGTTGCAGTCGTATGCAATCGCGCCAGTCTCAAGCGCCAAAAGTGGTCGCGGCTCCCGTTGAATCCAATCCCAGTCCTGCGGCAAAACCCGTTCAGGAAGATTTTTACCAAACTGCTCTCGATCGTGCGGCAAGTGCCCGAACGATTAGTCAATCGGCGCAATCTCCAGAGGATTGGCAATTGGTCGCGAGTCGTTGGAAAAATGCGATCGCGGCTCTCAAACAAGTTCCTAAATCTGATCCGAACCACAAGTTAGCCGCTCGAAAACTATCCGAATTTAATCAAGCACTTGCAAAAGCAGAAGATCGAGCGGCAAATACTGGCAAAGAAAAAATAGCGGCACAAGATCCTGGAATTCGGGTCGATCGTCGAATGTCGGCTGAAGAATTAAGTGCGATCGCGGCTCAAAGAGAAAAAGGGATTCGAGTGCCTATCAAGTACCGAAAAAATCGAATTCCTGTGATCGATGTTGTATTCAACGGGAATCAGCGCTTTGAAATGATGGTTGATACGGGTGCATCCGCAACGATGATTACTCAAGAGATGGCGCGGCGATTAGGTGTAAGAGTCGTAGGAGAAACGCAGGCGATGACTGCCGCAGGAATTACGACGGTTCAAATTGCGGTAGTGCAGTCGATGTCGGTTGCGGGTAGCACCATTCGAGAGGTTCCTGTGTCGATCGGTCCTCTGGATGTTGGGTTATTGGGTCACGATTTCTTTGGCGATTGCAATATTTCTATCGATCGTGATTATGTTGAATTTCGTCAGTGTAATGTGTTGTAGTTAGCGCAGATTTTTTGAAATTATTTGCTTCGTTTGTGGCGGATCGTGCCCCCTAGCCCCCAAGTTTGGGGGAACAAGACTCTTAGCCCCCAGAATTGGGGGTTTGGGGGCTTTCCCGAATTTCACAACTCGAACCCGATTGCTATACATCAGATTGATTACGAATCTTTTTTACCAACGACTTCCCGAATCCGGTAGATCGGACGACCTTGAGATTCGTGATACG
>JADEXW010000830.1 GCA_015206935.1 Pseudanabaenaceae cyanobacterium LEGE 13415
CATCTTTTCTCAATGTTCAGCAAGATTTTCCGATCTTGTTCGGGTGTATGTTTTTGGCATTTCTATTTTCTTCAAGTCAAGACATTGCCACTGATGCTTTAGCAGTGAACTTACTCACACCAGCAGAACGAGGAATCGGCAATGCAATTCAAGCCAGCGGGAATTTTCTGGGAGCAATTATCGGCGGTGGAATTGTATTGGTGTTGTTTGATCAATTGGGTTGGCAGAATAGTTTGTGGATGATTGCGATCGCGCTTTCCCTTTGTTTATTACCAACACTATTCCATCGAGAAGCGATCATCCCCAAATCAACGCATTCAACCGGATTTCGAGCCTACTACCAACCCTTTATCCGCTTCTTTTCCCGTCCCAAAATCTGGCTCTGGCTCATTGTTGTCTTGCTGTATCTAACGGCTGAGAATGTATCAGGAACTCTGATTCGTCCATTGTTAGTTGATCGTGGTTTGTCTGTTGCCGAGATCGGTCAACTCTTAGGCATTGTCAGCTACATTGCTAGAATCATCGGCGCTTTAATTGCAGGCACATTGATCACACAATGGACAAAAAATAAACCTCGTGGTCTTGTGGCGAGATCGTCGTTAGTTGGCTTTGGAGTCATCAGCAACATTGCAACATTGTTGTATATTCTGCCTGCTGTCGGATTCGCGAATTCGTTCCTGCTTTACACGATTTGTATCTTTGTCAGTGGGCTTCAAAGCATGGGTTATACTGCCTTACTTGCTGCAATGATGGATCGTGCTGATCCTGAAGCCGCAGCTACTGACTATACGACTCAAATCTCTGCTGCTTTTCTCGGCATCACGCTAACGACAGTGTTCGCTGGTAGATTTGCTCAAACCAATGGGTATGTAGCTACATTGATCATAAGTGTTTTGATTAGTCTAATTGCGATCGTACTCATTCCAAAAGCTCAAGACGTATGAACCCGCTCAAAATCATTATCTTCCTGTACGATGGCATGACCGCACTCGATGCGATCGGGGTCTATGAGGTGTTGCGCCTGATTCCTGATGCCCAAGTGGAATTTGTAGCAAAACAAAAAGGCACAATCAGAATGGATTCTCGAATGTTATCGCTTGTGGCAGAGCAGTCGATCGAAGATGTCCAGCAAGCCGATATTCTCGTTCTTCCTGGTGGTGCAACCACGCATGATGTCATGCAAGATCAAGCCGTAATTGATTGGGTACAATACATTCACACCCATGCAAAATGGACGCTCTCCGTGTGTACTGGAGCCGGATTTTTGTTGAAAGCAGGCTTACTGAACAATCAACCGACCACAACGCATTGGGCATCGCTGCAATATGTCGAGGCATTGGGTGGAATCCCATCGAATCAGCGTATTGTGCAAACTGGAAAAATCATCACTGCTGCGGGAGTCTCTGCGGGAATTGATGCAGCACTCATGTTAGTTGCCTTGGAACGAGATGAATCATTAGCAAAAGCGATTCAACTTGTGATCGAATACGATCCCCAACCGCCATTTGATTCAGGCTCGATCGACAAAGCTGCACCAGCAACGATCGATCAAGCTTCTGAATTATTAAATGCTAATGTTCAACGAGCGATCGCAGACTGAAGCTGATTGCACAATCGCTGCCACAGTTGTGGAAATTGCGCTGCTTTGCGATCTCAGCTCATTTCGACAGTTTTCAGCACAGATTGCAGAAACCCTGTATCTCAGGTGTTTTATGAAAAACTACTTGACTTAGAACAGTAAAATTTAGGAAGCGAAGTGTGTCAATGTAGCAATGAACTAGCTTCTCAAATCATTTGGATTTCTACGTCATACTTAAAGAAATTTGGCGCAGGTTTGAAGGGGCAAATAACGCAAATGTATTGGTGTGGAGAGGGGCGATCAGGTTGTCTCACTCCTAGACTTGAACGTTGATGATGAGAATAGATTTGAGCGCAAATTCAGCGTTGTTTGCGAATCGCTTCCCGAAATTCAGTTGCTGCCCCTAACCAATTCGTTTCACCTCTCAACACGCAACGGGTTAGTAGCGCCATAGCTAGTTCTGCTAATTCAGGGATCTAACTCCGCTGAATTTGGTGATATCCGTCTTCCCCCAATCAATGCAGCGTAAACAA
>JADEXW010000014.1 GCA_015206935.1 Pseudanabaenaceae cyanobacterium LEGE 13415
GAATTTAATCTAATGCCAAAGTAAAAAGTTTGAAACGGTTTCTCCTCTATCGTCGGAAAGGATTTTGCTTCAAGACGATAAGGCTCATGTCCTGATAATCTGTGAAAGTTGAGAGTGTTTTATGTCAATTCGATCGTTCTTGAAAATCAGTTTAGTTTCTGCTGGATTGTTCGTGTTTTCCCCTGTTGTGTTCTCGGTGCAAGCAGCTCCCTTTCAACTGGCTCAAGCCCCTAAACCCTCGGCTGAAGGCAAAGTGAACGAAGGATTAAGGTTCATTCAACAAGGCAAGCTGAATGAGGCGATCGCAGCATTTCGCGAAGCCATCCGGATCAATCCAAAGCTTGCGGCGGCGCATTACAATCTCGGTTTAGCGCTTCGTCAAGCGGGACAATTACAACCGTCTGCGGATGCGTTCTTCCAAGCGACCAAAGCTGATCCCAACTTTGCCTTAGCATATGCGAATCTAGGTGCAGCCTTGTTAGAAGGCAATAACCTCAAACAGGCGCGAGACTATCTGAACCGCGCGATCGAGCTTGATCCACGCTCAGGAGTGGCACAGTACAACCTCGGTTTGGTGCTGATGCAGGAAAAGAACTATGCGGGAGCCGCTCAAGCATTCCAAAAATCTGCCACACTGACTCCAAGCGCTCCTGAACCCTTGTTTCAGTTGGGGCAAGCCTATCAGCAACAAGGCAAATGGAAAGAAGCGATCGCGGCTTTTCAACAAGCGATTCAACGCAATCCGAACTATGTCGAGGCACATTACAGTGTCGGACTGATGGAGTACTATCAAGGCAATCTGGATCAAGCGTTGACTGCCTTTCGCAAAGCAACTCAGATCAATCCGAAGTTTGCAAATGGCTACTACGCGGCAGGATTAGTGTTTGTGCGGCAGAACAAATTTGCAGATGCGGAACGGGTGTTGAAGTATGCCAAGGACTTGTTCATGGCTCAAGGGAATACAGCTTGGGCGAAGAAGACGGATCAACAGTTACAGCAACTTGAACGGATTGGACAAGGGAAAATGAGAGGGCGGTAATACTGAATTAGGGTGAATGATTGGTGTGACAGATTGATTGAGAATTTAAGGGGCAATTCTCAATCAATCTGTACTTATGGGGAATCTTGCACTTCGTTGTTGTGAGATCGTGCCCCCTAAATCCCCCATTCTGGGAAACTTTGAAGATAGAAAGCGCTCTAGAATTCTAGAAATTTCTCTTTCTCAAAGTCCCCCAAATTTGGGGGATTTAGGGGGCATTAGCCGCTCCCACCGCAGCAAAAAGATCCAGCGAGAATGACGATCGCATTAATTTGAGTAAACGCAATTCTCGCTGGATGCGATACATTCATCCGCGCAGAGTTTTACTAAGATCAGAGTTATTGATTTATGGCGATTGACACCCTGAATGCTTGACTCTGGCAATTCCGCTCTGAAGAATCCACGATCGATCCGACCGATCGGAGCTTATGCGCTCTACGGTTTAGCTGTTTGGTACGATCGACTCGTGGCACTCGATACCGTTCGAGGCTTTCTGCTGCAAATTAATCCTTTGAATGAGAACACGATCATTCTCAATCCTTGCCACACAGATCAGTTTATTGATGCGAAAGGGTTTGCCATTTGGGAAGATACGATCTGGTACACGAAAGACAATAACGTTTATTTCTGCACTTTTGAGCAATTTGAGCCGCAGTTATTTATCAGCTTGCCCTACGATGCAGATGGTGTGGGCGTTTGGAACTCTACAATCTATGTGACTTCCCAAAAATTGGGCTATATCGTCATTTACGAGCGCAATACAAAGCGGAAGATTACCCAGTTTCCATTGCCAGGAGTCGGAGAAACGAATTTGACTGTTCGGGATGAGGAATTGTGGCTCTCCGATCGCATTGAAGAAACGGTGTATTGTGTCGATCGTGCAACGGGTGAATTGCAGTTCAGTATGCTCACTCCATTTGAGAATCCAACTGCGATCGCATTCTTGAATGATTCCGCGACAGATCAATCAACGCTGTATGTCTCGTATGCAGGCGAAGAAGCTTACATCCGAGACAACCCGAATGCTGATCCAAATTTAGAGTTAACGTATCGCGATCGCACTTTTATTCATCCGCTATATTTTCGCCATTATCCTGAAGAACGCTATACGTTATCGAATGGTTATTTGATTGAAATGGCGTATGTTGAGGAATTACTTCCGCTCGATGAAGTGGAATTGCAGGATTTAGAATGGCGAATTGCATTGCCAACAGAAACGCATCGTCAAAAAATTCGCACTGTTGAAGCGATCGGGCTTCCATTCACCGAAGAGATTCAAGAAGGGCAAAGAGTTGCCGTATTTAAATTCACTTCTCTTAAATCTCAAGAGCGGCATATTTTCGGTTGGAAAGCCTTGATCGAAGTGCGAGGTATTAAGTATCAATTCAGTTTTGAGGATGTTGAAAAAGTTCCGGCTTTAACTCAGGAAGAGCGCGATCGCTATTTGATTGATGATGACGAATTAGCAATGGATACGCCTGCGATTCAGCAAGCCGCACGAGAAGCGATCGGAACCGAAACGAATCTACTCAGAAAAATGCTCAAGATTCGGAACTATGTTTACGATCGTTTGTCTTATGGTATTAAGCCACATATTGATTCTCCTGATGTCGTTCTTGAACGCGGTGTCGGATCTTGTGGTGAATACGTTGGTGTTCTTTTAGCGTTGGCAAGATTGAATGGAATTGCAACTCGGACGGTTGGACGATATAAATGTCCAGCATTTGCCGATCGTAAAAATATTCCGCTTGAGCCTGACTATAATCACGTTTGGATTGAGTTCTACATTCCTAGTTACGGTTGGCTGCCGATGGAATCGAATCCGGATGATATTGTAGAGCGCGGCCCCTATCCGACTCGATTCTTTATGGGCTTGCCTTGGTATCATGCCGAAATTGGTAAAGGAATCTCATTTGAATCGTTGAGAACACAAGGCGTTCCGGTAGGGGATCTGATGGATATCTCGATCGGGGATCTGGCTTTGAATCACATTCGATTCATGATTCTCGAAGAACTACCCCCGCTGTAGCTCATTCATCAGTGCTGAGGTCTTTTGCCCGGCGCAATTCTCTATTAACGAAGCGTAAGAAACTTCGCTCCCTCAATCCGATCCTTCTCTATGTTCAAAGTCATTAAGAAATGTTAAATTGTTTTATAGCATTCTATCTTTTGACAGAGGTAGCGACATGGAGAAAAAAGGAACACTCGGCTTTACCAATTTTGCAGAAAATTGGAACGGTCGCTTGGCAATGCTGGGTTTAGCGATCGGTCTTGCAACTGAGTTAATGACCGGAAAAGGGATCTTGGCTCAGTTGGGTCTGATGTAATTTTTCAATCACTGGGTTTATCGTTATGCGCCTGGGGGGTCATTCCTTCCAGGTTTTTTAGCGTCGCTGCCACCAGACGACTCCAGCCGTAATGAATCCGAACAGCGGCACAATGCCTAATGCCAAAAATCCAAGCAAAACGGCTTGTTCATTGTTCAACACGATTCGACGATTTCTCACTTCTTTCGGACGAATCGAGAGCGGCTGGAATGGGTCTTGGCTCACCCAACTAACGGAGTTGAGGAACACATCACCATTAAGCTGTTGATTCGAGAAGCCATTCACAATAAATGTAGAATTGCCAAATACGACCATTCGGGCAGGTTTGGAAGCCGTAGAAGTTGGAATTGGGCTTGGGGATGGGCTTGGACTCGGAGAAGCATTTGGGCTAGGAGAAACAGTTGGAGTTGGAGTTGGAGTTGGAGTTGGAGTTGGAGTTGGGGTGACGGTGCGTTCGAGTGCAACCCCGATCGCTAAAGGTCCCGGTCGATCGCCGCCATCTAATTTCAATGGTTGCTGTTTGATATTGCTTTCTGCCCAACTGTTCGGATCGGTTAATAGCAAGGGAGTGGCTTGAATTCCGGGTGTCGTTGTAATGTCGATCGGACGAGCGATCGGATAAAACGAAATGCCATTGCCAAAATCCTTCGTAATTGGATGTGCGCCATATTGGGTTACAACTGCAACCGCTGGCCCTGCATTCGTTAACTGTTGATCGGGAGCGTTGATGGCGATTCGATCGTCTAATTTCACACCCCAAGTATTCAGCAATGAATCGAGTCCAGCTTTGACATTTGGATCGATCGCGATTAAGAGATTTCCGCCTTGATTGGAATAGTCTTGGAGCGCTTTCACTTCGCCTTCTGCAAGTGCGCGAGTCGGTCCAATAATCAACACCGCAGAAGCATCCGAGGGAACTCTTCCCAGTTGAGCTAAATTCAGCGGCTCATTTGTGAAGTTCTTATCTGCTAAAGCTTTGACAGAATTCGAGATTGCACCTTCGCCTTCGGTGAGCGATTTTTCTCCGTGACCTTGAAGGAAATACGCTTTAGAACGTCGATCGTTGGTAATTTGTAAAATTCCATTGGTTAATCGACTTTCTGACAGTCGAGCTTGCGGCGAAATACTTTGCAAAAATTGTCTCCGTTTGCTCGATTGCAGTTCGAGAAAAACATCACCTGTATTCTTTACGCCAAAAGCCTGAGCAAGTCCAGGATTCGCCTGAGGATCAACAAATTCAAACGTAAATTGTGGAGTTCTGCGCTGATAGTTTTCAAGCAGATCTACATCTTGAGGATTGCGATCGTTTGAGAATACCCAAACTTTCACACCTTGCTGCATTTCCTGTAATACTTGCTGCGATTCGGGCGAGAGCGTGAATAATCGTGCTTCAGTTAAATCAAGGCGTTGTGCTGATCGAACTGCAAGAAAATTAATTAATCCAAGGATCGCGAGAATTGCGATCGTACTGACTAACGCATTCGTGCTGGCTTGCGTCGATCGTCGTCTCCAAAACGTCGGAGCTAGCGGATCTTCAAATCGCCCAATCAGAATCATCCACAATCCGATCAGTACAATTCCAGCAATGATCAATCCAACGGGAATCGATCCCCAAGTTCCCGAAACAATTCCGGCGGAAATGCCTGCCAGAATGAGCATTGCACCGGGCAGGATGAGAAATTTTACGAAACTAAAACGTCTTTTCATAAGATTAGGAACGCTGGAAGCGGAATGTATCGATCGATTGAGCGGTTAGAAAAATTCCAAGAAAGATGTAAGTTGCAAACACAACAAGGCTACTGGTATCGACAATTCCTTGAATTAAATTTGTATAGTGTTTTAACAATGATAAATGACCGATCGCTTCTCCAACGACACCACCAAAATTTCTCGCAATGAGATCCACAACCCACAATGCAAGTACTAATGCAAATGTAAAAATTGCAGCAACGATCGTATTATCAGTGAGAGATGACATAAACATGCCAAGCGACAATACTGATCCAGCTAGTAACAGTAATGCTAAATGACCGAGTAGAAGAACATTGACTTGAATCGGTGGATTGACGTTAGAAAGCGCGATCGCTTCATACAATAACAACGGTAACGACATCGTAAAGAAGAAAGTCATCACACCGAGTAATTTACCGATCGCGACCGCCCAATTCGTTAACGGCGATGTGGCTAGCAATTCTAAAGTGCCGCGTTTACGTTCTTCTGCGTATAGCCCCATTGATAAAATCGGCAACACAAAGAGAGATAGTGAACCGATTACACCTAGGATTGTGCGGATGAATTCGTAAGGAATATCGATCGAAGCCGTTGGAGTGCCTGCTGCTGCGGCTTGATCGAAGATTGCAGCCTGTTGAATCACACCGTCTAGCGTCACCGTGAAGAGAAACCCAGAGATCAGCCAAAAGACAGCCGCGATCGCATACATCAACGGAGACGTGAAATAACTCAGCAATTCTCGTCGATAGATTGCCAAGATGTTATATAAAACCGTTTTCATGTCTCTTCCTCTGCGTGATCTTCTACAGGTTTCTCTTCGGTCGTTAATTCCAAGAACACATCTTCTAAACTGGCTTGCACTCGCCGCATCTCATACAGTCCAATTCCAGAACTCACTAGCGCCGTTGCAATTTCGCTTCCTGGTTCCGTTCCCGATTCCGACACGACTCGAACCCGGTATCGATTCTCTGAATGGAACTGTTGCTCGATCGATTGCACATTCTGGATCATATTGAGGCAATGTTCGATCGCATTCCAATTCCCTGCAACTTCCAATTCATAGCCCGTTCCGCGATTCAGTTGCGCCATCAATTGATCGGGAGTATTCGTGGCGACGACTCGACCGCGATTAATAATCGTGACGCGATCGCATGTCATACTCACTTCCGGCAAAATGTGAGTGGAAAGAATCACCGTATGATCATTCGCCAACTGTTTGATCAAATTCCGCACTTCAATAATCTGACGCGGATCAAGTCCAACCGTGGGTTCATCCAGAATAATCACAGGCGGATCATGCACGATCGCTTGAGCAATTCCCACCCGTTGCCGATAGCCTTTCGATAATTTACGAATGATTGTCTTACGCTTATCAACGAGTCCAGTTTTTTCTAGTGCCGTTTGAATTCGAGAAGCTCGATCGCCTGCACTAACCCCTTTAATCTGCGCCACGAAGTTGAGAAAGCCTTGTACGGTCATTTCCGGATATAGAGGCGGTGATTCTGGCAAATATCCGATCTTTTGCCGCACCTGCATCAAATTCTCATGCACCTCAAACCCAGCCACTTTCGCGGTTCCACGACTTGCAGGAAGATAGCCCGATAAAATTCGCATCGTCGTTGTTTTTCCAGCCCCATTCGGGCCGAGAAACCCAAGAATTTCACCCGGCTCAACCGAAAATGTCACATCCTCGATCGCTGCCGTTGACCCATAAAGTTTGCTGAGATGCTCAACTTCGATCATAAAACCCAAAGAATTAAGGTCGCAGTCTCGTAGGGTAGCAAAGTTTCACCCAGACTGCGCTGAATTCGACGCAAAATGTATCGCTTTGCTTCTCGATAAGTAACGTTAATATCTGTCTTCTGATATCACACAGATCGATCGAGCGGTAGAGGAAACATTCAATCTCACGGAGGGCACGATCGAGCAATTAGATCCCGTATTTTGTAAAGCATAAGGTCAATCAATTATCTACAAAACTACTTATGTCAAACCGGGGAGCGCCTAATGCTCCCCTTATTATTTTTAAACCTCAGTATTTCCCAGAAATGCTTCATAAAGGGTTTATGAGGAACCCAGGAAAAATCCGCAAAACTTCGGGCATATTATTTAAGCTTGTGTAAAATAACGCAGCAATCCCTGAGAAGTGCGACATAATTCTGATAGAACTACTGAGCGTTCTTACAGTGAGTTTGACAATTCTGCACAGCACAGGCTGTGACACAGAATTGCACGGGGGCATCAACCATCTACTCTCCGTCTACTGTAAGGTCTCCTTGTATGACAATTTATCCTCGTGGTTTTTGGTCTCCCCCCAAACCGCAGACTAACTTGACGATCGCTGATTCAAAGGCGACTCAAGCTTGTGATTCAGCGAATCGACGTAACACCCTTGCTCGAATGACGATCGCCATTACAAGCAGTTGGCTAGCGACAAACATCGCACTCCCGGTTCATGCTGCCAGCCTGATTAATAATTCAGGTATTCAATTTGACCAAGATACAACCCTAGAATCAAACTTCGTCGAATCCCACGGCGCGTATCAATCCACCTTTGGAGTCATTAATCTTGACACTAAAGAAAAAACGCCCTTGCTGGTAGAAACGAGAGCTTCAGATGCCCCAGAAACGATTTTCAAACCCTCAACGCGGCGAAGCCACTTAGGAACGAATACAGATTTCCGAGGAACTCCTGGAAATGCCGTTCCAAAGTCAGCCAGCCAATATCGCTTCAGAGCGAATCAGCGCTATGTGCTGTATTTAGAATCTTCGTATAACGGTCGTCCGACCGGGATTCTGTACTCGACCGATGTGCTGAATCCTAACCGAGAACAGCAAGTGCAATTCGCTGGGGGCATCAGTGATCTTTGTAGTAGTGGAATTACGGTGGGCTGGGACGATACAGGCTCAAAACTCGTGCGAGATCGCCAACAGCAAGACCGCGATTTCGATGATTTTGTCGTCCAAATGAAGAGCTTAAGCTGCGGAATTGGAGGAGGTGAGCCGTCTAGTGTCGCAGTTGCAGCACCAGACACCCCGATCGCGGTTCCAGCCGGTGGCGGTAGCTTCAGTCCCCTGTGGTTGTCACCCTTGGCAGCAGTTCCCTTTCTCTTCGGGGGCAGAGACAACGATCGAGGCGGTGGAGGATCACCTGTTCCCCGACCCATTCCATCGGTACCTGTTCCCCAACCCACTTCATCGCCTCCGGTTCCCCGACCCACTCCATCAACTCCGGTTCCGGAGCCATTGACGATGCTGGGATCGGGAAGCGCGATCGCACTGGGAGCGTTAATGAATCGACGACGCAACCGAAAACGAAAATAAACTCTATCGATTCTACGATCGCGAGATTCAATCCCATGAATCTCGCGATTGATTTAAGGTTCCGGTGGATAGTTGTTTTGCCACCACTGCACCCACTCCATCCAAGCTTGTTCTAGATCTTGTTCGGTCGCGCTGGATGAACTTGGATTAATCGGAGTCGAAATTCTCGTCCAGAGACAGCGCAAATCTCGGAGCGGTTTTTGTCCCAGCAACCAAGGAAGCGATCGACCAATCATCATGTCAGGACGATTCGGCGCAGCATTGAATTCGCCCTTAGTGACAGTCGTTTCCCCGATCGGAGTAATGCAAGCGGTCAGAAAGCGGCGACCCGATTGTTCATAAATTGCATGGGTTCCGAAGCGCGTTCGGGCATCAGTGAAATCAACTCGATCGAGCCAAATCGTTGATTCTCGTACAATATCACTCACTGTGCCGTAGTTACGAAAATATCGCACTTCAATGTCCAGCGGTTTACCATTTCGCAAATAGCGGTATTGCTGCCCGGAAATCATTAAATCATCAATACTGGTGGCAAGCGATGGAGTGTAAAACCGTTGCTGTCCGATCGGAGTCGCTTTGACAAATTGCCAGCGAGACAACGGAACCGAGGCGGGAAAAGTGTAGATGAGCGGAGCGGGTTTTTGGACTGGAGTGAACGCCAATCGCAGCACGACTAAACTACTACTCACTAAAGCAGTCGCCAACCAGATATTCCGAATTTTCTCCCAGGTTTTCAAGCTTGTACCTCCTCTTCTTCCTCTTCTTCAGCGCGATCGGCTTGTTCCAGCAAGAAGTAGCACAGCAAGCCAAACAGCGATACGGAAATCATCGAAAAAATCAGCGACCCAGTGCCTAAATGCCAATAATCAAAAGCTTCCTGGTTCTTCTGAGCCACTAAGATCGCCATCAGTGCCACGCGAATACTATTCACAATGAACGCGATCGAGATTCCTGCGATCGGCACAATCAGCGATCGAATTAACCCGATCGGAAACAGCAGAATAAACAGCAATCCAAGCGATAAATGCTGCCAAATGAGCTGAATTCCGGAGCATCCTTTGTAGACTTCAACACTCCCGGTCGGCAGATGAATCATGACTCCTTCTTGAACCACTCGGAAGCCTGTGTACCAGAGCAAACTGCCACTAAATTCGGCAGTAAGCGGCGAGATGTCAATCATTGATAAAAGCGTCGTGGTGGGGATCGTCATGAAGCCTAAGACCAACAGTTCTCGCCAGTAGGATTTCAAAGCAAAACCTGAAGCAAGCAGAGCAACACTCAGCCCAGATACGACTGGAAACAATCGCATAAAGGAGTCATATTGAGACACGGTAAGGCTCCGAAATAAGAGCCAAGCGATTCCGATAAGCGCGATCGCGCTAGCGGTGGGATGACTTTTGCAGGTCAGTTCCTCACGTCTGCGCCAGACGAGAAACCAAGCGGCTGCCCAACAGATCACCGAGGCTTCGAGAAATTGCCCTTGGTGATTGGTTCTCCAAATCAATTGAAAATGAATCGTGGTTAGTGCAACCGCGATCGCAAGCAGGAGGTATGGTGTCTTAAAGAACCCTTTCATCGAGGAGGAATTCATCAAAAATTTAGGGCTAGATTACTTAGTTTTGCGGATGATTTCGAGGCGCTCAGGATAGATTTTATTCAGAATTTTCTGGTTCAACGTAGTGTTTCTGTAAAGCTAGAACGGCGGCTTGAGTGCGATCGCGGACGTTGAGTTTATGCAAAATGGCATGGATATGCACCCGGACTGTTCCAGGTGTAATGTATAACTCGTCTGCAATTTCTGGGTTGGATTTACCAAGTGCGACGAGCTTGAGGATTTCTTGTTCGCGTTTCGTGAGAGGATTTTCAGCGGGAATCGAGGCGGGTTGCTGGAAGTGGGTTTGGATCATGCTGGTGGCGGTTTGATCCCACCAAGAGGCTCCAGCGGCAATCGATCGTAGTGCGAGAATGAGTTTTTCGGCAGCAATTCCTTTCAAGCAATATCCTTGTGCGCCTGCTGCAATTAATCGCGCGATCAAGCTTTGCTCCGATCGAGAGGTGAGAATCAGAATGGGTAAGTCGGGCATCGCGGCTTTGATTTGGCGACAGGCTTCGATGCCTCCAATTCCGGGCAGTCCAATGTCGAGCAGAACGAGATCGAGCGACTGTTGTTTGATCAGTTCGACTGCGGTTTCTCCGTCTTCGGCTTCTGCCATGATCTCGATATCGGGTTCTTGTTGCAGTCGCATTCGTAATCCGAGACGAAACAGTTCATCGTCTTCGGCGAGCAGGAGTTTGATCGGGGTAGAGGGCATAAGAACTACGATGCGCGTTCTGGGGGAATGGCTGCCAGTCGAAAGGCAAACATCGCGCCCTGTGGAGTGAGGTTTTCTGCCCAGATTGTACCGTGATGTGCTTCGATTATTTGCCGACTCAGGTACAAGCCGAGTCCTGATCCGGTGGCTTGTCGATCGCTTTGTCCTTGATAAAATCGCTCAAACAAATGTGGTAAGGCATCGGCAGGAATTCCCATGCCTGAATCAATCACTTTGACAGTTTGGTAAGACGAACTGGATTCAAGCACGATCGAGACTCTTTCTCCACGGGGCGAATGGTTGATGCTATTGGTGACGAGATTGGTAAAGACTCGTTGAAGCTGTAAGCGATCGCCATTGACCCAAAGGTCTTGTCGAAATTCAGAGTTTCCATATCGCACACTGAGATAAACGCGACGATTGGTTGCTAATTCTCGCAGCATTAATAGGATTTCTTCTGCTAAATTCGCCAGATTGACAGGCTCTAAATTTAGCTGCAATCCTTCCGCATCATTGCGATAGACATCTAAGAGCATTTCTACCATTTTCAATGTCGTTTCATGACTGCGTTTCATCACGTTGAAAACGGTTTTTTGGGCAGATGTAATGGTTCCGAATTCTAATCGATCGAGCGAATTCAAGGTTTCGATCGCGCCTAGTAATGGCGTTTTTAAATCATGCGTCAGAGTTGAAACGAAATCCTCTCTTAGTCGAGATAGTTGTTCTTGCGATCGTAGTCGGCTTTGTTGTTGAAGCAATGCCATTTGATAGAGTCGATTACGATCGCCTAAAATTCCAGTGACGATTAAAGCAATTACGGCGATAATTCGATTCGCGATCGTGGGCGGTGAAACTGATTCTCCAATCGGAATCCAAAGATTCGCCAGAGTTAGAAGTGATGCAATGACGGTAATTTGAAAGGTGGCAATGCGGCTGAGACGGGAACTGGCAATTAGAATTGCACCGATGTAGAGATAGCCAAAAACGTAATCGGATGGCGTGGCGAATTCGAGAATGATGACGATCGCAAATAAGAAGAGAATGAGCGATCGTGCCAGGTTGGGGGATTGTTTACCGATTGTCATCAATTTCGATGGAGATGAACTTAGAAATCCCGGTGCGGATGTCATTGAATTCGATCGGTGATTGCGAGGATTTTTCGCCCTCTAAATCCCCCATTCTGGGGGACTTTGAAGTTTAAAGAATCCTTAGAATTCTGAAGATTTTTCTTGCTCAAAGTCCCCCAAATTTGGGGGATTTAGGGGGCATTAGCCGCCCACAACGAAGCGATTATCGAATGTCGATCGCATTCACCCATTCGCGATACCGTTCATCCCGATTTTCGGTAATTTTCGTCAATGCCTCGCGTAATTGATCGGTAATCGATCGATTCGTGCCAAATTCAAACGTCTCGATCTTTTTCACCGGGGTAATCTTCGCCGCAGTTCCACTGAGGAACACTTCATCGGCAATAAACAATTCTGATTTATCCACCGATCGTTCCACTGTTTTAATTCCCATGTCACGCGCGATCGTTAAAATACTATCTCGCGTGATTCCTTCTAAAATATCCTGATCATATCCAGGCGTAATCAATTCCCCATTCCGCACCAAGAAAATATTCATTCCTGATGCTTCACTCACTTTCCCTTGTGAATTGAGCAAAATCGCCTCATCAAACCCGCACGAAACCGCCTCCGTTTTCGCCAAAGAGGACGTAATATATGCACCGCTAATCTTTCCTCTGAGCGGCAAACTCCGATCCTCTTGCCGATACCAAGAACTAATTCGACAACTCACCCCATCTGGCGACAGATAATCCCCCAACTCCAAGCCATACACAAAGAAATCTTTCTCAATATTGTGCAACCGAGGCGCAATTCCCAAATCAGACGTATAGACAAACGGACGAAGATAAAACGATCGCTCTGGCTGATTTTTCTGCACAAACTCAGTAATGATGCTCTGAATCTTGTCCGCAGGCAAATCGTATCCGAGAAACTTCGCACTATTGCTTAATCGTTGGCAATGTCGATCGAGCCGAAATAACAAAACCTGATTCGGATTCTCTGGATTGGGAATCCCGCGCAACCCGCCGAAAGCACCTGTGCCGTAATGGAGTGCGTGAGTTGCGATCGACACATTTGCCTCAGCAAACGGGACAAATTGATTCTTGAAGTAGGCGATGGGGAGAAAAGTGTGCATGGAATTGGGTAAAACTTCAGAACTGAGCGTGATCCATTTTGCAGGTGAAAACGCGATCGATAGATTACCTAGATTACCTTAGAAATTTCAGTTCTAGGGTGGATTGCGTCTCTAGCTCAAATTGTCTCGGATAGGATATAAGTAAATACTTGGAACCCTGCTTCCAAATTGCCCTTCTAGTAGTTCGTGTTGTGCGATCGACCCTGTTATGCAGCCACCTATCCCAAATTCAACGATTTTACAGAGCCGCTACCGGATTCTCAACGTTTTGGGACAGGGCGGGTTCGGACGAACTTATCTAGCAGAAGATCAAGGACGCTTTAACGAGTTGTGCGCGATTAAGGAATTGACACCACCACAAGATAATCCTTACGCGCTGGAAAAATCTAAAGAATTATTTCAACGAGAAGCCCAAACGCTTTATCAAATTCAACATCCTCAAATCCCTCAGTTCCGCGCCACATTCGAGCAGGATCAGCGATTCTTTATTGTTCAAGATTATGTAGAAGGAAAGACTTATCGATCGTTGTTAGATGAACGCAAAGCTCGCGGCTATGTTTTCTCTGAAAGTGAAGTCACGCAATTAGTGAAGCAAGTTTTACCTGTGCTGGCGTACATTCACGGCAAAGGAATCATTCACCGCGATATTGCACCGGATAACATTATGTTGCGCGATCGCGATAAGCTCCCGGTTCTGATCGATTTCGGAGTCGTCAAAGAATTAGCAACGCGCATTCAGGCACAAGAAACCGTTAAGCAACATACCACCGTTGGTAAGCTCGGATATGCGCCCACAGAACAGATGCAAACCGGACGCGCTTATCCGAATAGCGATCTGTATGCGTTAGCGGTAACAGCAGTGGTATTGCTCACCGGACGAGAGCCACAAGACTTGTTTGATGAAAATACGATGACCTGGCGTTGGCAAAGATACGTCACTTTAGAGCCAACCTTTGCTCAAGTGTTGAATCGAATGTTGAGCTATCGAGTGAGCGATCGATTTCAATCTGCTACCGAAGTAATGCAGGTCTTACAAGCTCCAGCCACGATCGCGCCGCTTCCCGCAACTCCGCCGCCTACAAATGCTCAACCCCCTGCAACCAATGTTTCGAGAGCAGAAACGGTTGCGATCGGACATCGAAATGATTCCACGGTTGCTCGAACGAATGTTCAAAGACCGAATGATCCCTCAGTTCCGTCGCGCAGTTCACTTTGGGATGATCCTTGGGCGGTTTTTGCGATCGGAGCTGGTTTAGTTCTGCTTACCGGGTTAGGAGCATGGACAATCACTCGTGCTTTGATGAATGCAAATCAACCGATCGCATCTCCAACCCCTAGCCCAACAATTACTGCCTCTCCAAAGCCGACCACGACTCCAACGACTAAACCTTCACCGAGTCCTTCCCCAAGTCCCACCCCGGTTACATTTAGTCAGCAGTTGGATTTATCCAGTGGATCAGTTGCGCGGAGTGGAACTCTACGATCGAATGAAACCCTAGAGTTTATTGTCCCTGCGAACCAAGGACAGCGCTTGAATACGAGTTTGGGCGGTGAAGGTGTTCTCTTGAGTGTTTTAGCTCCGAATCGCGATCCCATTGATAATTCTGCAAATCGCGTTACAAATTGGTCAGGTGAACTCCCCTTCAACGGAAACTACACCATTCAACTGAGAACCGTCAAAGGCATTCCCAAGAGTGACTTCAAACTCAATGTCGCGCTGCAAACTCCAACCCCCTCACCGTCTCCATCGCCTTCCCCTTCACCGTCTCCGACTTCTAATCCAACGGTTACTGAACAAGTGATCGGTATTCCTCAAGGTCAAACAGGCGTACAAGTCAGCGGCACAGTCAATCCAGCCACGATTCGCCGCTACATTATCAATCTTCGACCCAATCAAACCTTGTCGTTAGATCTCTCGCAAGGTGCAAGATTCACCTTAAGATATCCAGATGGTAGACCTGTTGAAGATGCGACGAATCTTCAGACTTGGCAAGGGATTGTTCCAACGGGTGGCGGTTATCAAGTGGATGTCACGAGCGACCAGGAAACCAGTTTTACTCTGGGTGTTGAAGCAAGATGATTAGCAATGCACTTTTGATCACTGGAACGGATACGGATGCAGGTAAGACAGTATTAACGACTGCATTGATCGCGTATTGGCAAAAGTATTGTCAAACTCGATCGCTGGGTGTGATGAAACCCTTGCAAACGGGAATTGGCGATCGAGAATTGTATCGTCAAATCTTTGATCTCGATCAAACACCAGAAGAGCTAAATCCGCTGCATTTTGAAGCGCCGTTAGCTCCTCCGATCGCGGCAGATCTTGAAGGTAAGCGTGTACAAATGGAGCCTGTTTGGAAAGCGTTTGAAGCGTTGCGAAATAAACGGGATTTTGTTCTCGTTGAAGCGCTGGGGGGATTGGGGTCGCCTGTGACACATGAAACGACGGTGGCAGATTGGGCATGGGATTGGCACTTAGCCGCAGTGTTAGTTGTGCCTGTGAAGTTAGGCGCGATCGGACAAGCGGTGGCAAATGTAGCTTTAGCGCGACAATCGAAAGTTCATCTTCGGGGGATTGTCTTGAACTGTATTCGATCGAGTACCGATGAAGAAATCGAGAACTGGGCATCGGTGAGATTAATTCAGAGAATTACCGGGGTTCCGGTTCTCGGATTGATTCCATATCTGAGCGATCCAACCGATGTTGAAAAGCTGGCTCAAGTCGCTGCAAATTTGGATTTAGAGAAGATGATGACTGGAGTGCTTTAACGAATTGCTGTAACAGTATGTTCTGCTCCAATCTCAAGTACTAGATTTGCAGTTTCTAAAATGGGTGGAATGAATAACTCCGGATGCAATGCTTTCCAAAAGTACTCAACGAATTGATCAATCTCCAAATCGCTCATTCCTGTTTTACCTTGAGCGATCATTCGATGTTCTGCATCTTTGCGCCATTGTTTGCTCAATTGATAGTTCGGAACATAGAGAACAATGAGTCGATCGAGCAATTCCCACAAAGCGAGATAGTTCCGTAATTGTTCGTTCATGTCTCGCGCAAATTGTCGATCGCTCTCGGTCACAATCGGCGCAATGTCAAACTGAGAAACAATCGGACGCACTCCCACAAACCAACCTTCAAATAGCACGATGTCCGCACGATCGATGATTTCAGGAACAGTTCGATCGCCTTCTCCATTGTGCAAAGACTTATCAAATCGAGGAAGCGCGATCGGAAAGTTCCCTTGTCGAAATTGTGTCAGTACTTCGATTCCCAATTGCACATCATGAGTTCCTGGCGGCCCTCGGCGAATCAATCGCGGATCACGACTTCTCAATGCAACGCGATCGACATACGGCAAATACAAATCATCGATCGACCAACCAACAGCACGATATCCAAGCTGCTTCAGAAGAACTGTTAATACTCTTGTTAAAGTTGTTTTTCCGGTTCCCTGACCTCCTAAGAAACCTTGAATTAAACAACGATCGATAGACTTTCTCCATTCTGCAATCTGCATTGCTAACGGAAGCCACAGATTCCAAATTGTATCAATCGGAGGCGATAGATTTAGCTCAGAACAACAATCCGCGATCGCATCATAGCTATCGTGGAACAATGCTAAACGCGATTGAATGCGATCGCGAACATTGCTTACATTAATACCAAACGTTGGATGTTCTAGTGCAAGCGCTTCTAGTTGTGATTGATTGTTCGATCGGATTAGTTCTTCCATAAATGTATCTTACGTGCCTTGATCAAATTAACCAAGGCACAAGATATATAGCAATTCGGTTTGAGTTGTGAAATTCGGGAACGCCCCCAAACCCCCAATTCTGGAGGCTAAGAGTCTTGTCCCCCCAAACTTGGGGGTTAGGGGGCACGACTAACCTTGCATTTCACGACCAACTTAGGATTGCTATAGCAGTAGAAGTGTCCTCACTAAAATAGGTACGACCATACTAAACATTCGCGATCGCATCTTCCACGATCGCTATCTCCATCGGGTCTAATCGAACCTGCGCAGCCTTCACCGAATCTGCAATGCTTTCTGGTCTACTCGCACCTGGAATCGGAACAATACAAGGCGATTTAGATAGCATCCAAGCCAGAATTAAACTATAGATTGATAGACCTTTCTCAGCCGCCAAATCTGCAATTCCTGTGAATTGTTTCAGTTGACTCACGCGGCTCATTCCACCCAACGGACTCCAAGGCAAGAACGTAATGCCTTCTGATTCACAATATTCGAGTACGCCATCATACTCAGGATTGCGATGCCAAGGATTGTACTGATTTTGCACTGAAACAATCTCAACCACATCTCGCGCCCGTTTGATCTGATCCACGCTGAAGTTAGAAACACCGACATAGCGAACTAAGCCTTGATTCTGAGCTTCTTTTGCAGGAGTCAGAGAATCTTCGATCGAATAATTCGGATCAGGTGAATGGTATTGCCAAATGTCGATCGGTTTATCGCCCCCTAATGCTTCAAAACTCTCGCGAATCGTTTGGCGCAGATGCTCCGGATCGCCGTTCTGTATCCACGCTCCATTCGGGCGCATCAATCCGCCTTTTGTCGCGATCATCACTTGGCTCTTATCACCGGAGTATTGTTGTAGTGCTTTATAAATTAGTTTTTCATTATGGTGTTTGTCGGATTCGTCGCTGCAATAAGCATCTGCGGTATCAATCAAAGTGACACCGAGTTCTAGAGCTTTGTGAATCGTTGCGATCGATTGATCTTCCGATGGGCGATCGCGAATCGACATCGGCATTCCACCTAGCCCGATCGGGAAGACCATCTCGCGTGTAATTCCGAGTTCTCTTAAATGGGGCAGTGACATTACTTTGTCCTGAGTTTCCATAGCAACACCTCTAAACTGATTTTCAGTAAAACGAGATTTGCTAGGATTCTACGTCCTACCCAAGAAAGAGTTCAGAAAGTGTCAAAGTTTACACTTCTAAAGTAACAGCTCAAATTCGTTTTTTAATGAGTGAATATCTGCAATACGACTGACGAGTAGACTCTCTTTGCCAGCATCTTGAAGTCGATCTTTCCAATGATGAACCAGGTCGGAGTTTCGCATCCAAAAATTTACTACAGTTCCTACAACTTCATCTAGATGCCAGTGGTGTTGAGGGCTAACCGTTTCAACAGAGTGAATCAGCGCATCTAATGTGCATTCAAAGGTTGAAACGTACTCGACTCCGGTATGCTGTTTTTCAAGAATGTTTTGTTGTTGATTGAAGAAAGACAAGATCGGAGAGACTCCAATAATATCAAAGGTATACATCAATACCATTTCTCCTCAAAACTGAGTTATTTTTGAACGCCATTCTAAAAAGAATGAATTCAATTTGAAAAGATTTGTTGAACAATCTTAACGACGTATGTATCTATTTTTAGGAATTGATTTTGGAACCTCTGGAGCAAGAGCGATCGTCATCAATCAAAAGAGCGAAATCGTTGCTCAAAGTAGTATTGAAATGTCTCAACACTGGGATCAAATGTTATGGAAGCTGTTCGATACTTTGTCGATCGACATTCGCTCAAACTTAGCTCGAATTGCAATTAACGGAACATCTTCAACCGTTTTATTGTGCGATCGCACTGGTGTTCCGATCACTGAACCTCTGATGTACAACGACTCACGAGGTGCAACGGTACTAGACGAAATTCGAGCAATTGTACCAGAACAACATCCCGTTATTAGTGCTACTTCCAGTCTTGCAAAATTACTTTGGTGGCAATCGAACTGTAAGAGCTTTGATCAAGCACAGTACTTTTTACATCAAGCCGATTGGTTAGCGTTTCAACTGCATGGAAAACTGGGGATCAGTGACTATCACAATAGTTTGAAGCTTGGTTATGATGTGGAGCAATTAAAGTATCCCAACTGGTTGCCACTTCAGGAATTGCTGCCGATCGTCGTAGAACCTGGAAGTTCGATCGCACCGATTCAAAGCTCGATCGCTAAACAATTCCACATTCCTCCCACTTGCCAAATCTGTGCAGGAACGACAGATAGTATTGCTGCTTTTATTGCCAGTCAAGCGAATGAGAGTGGCGATGCAGTAACTTCACTTGGATCAACATTAGTCCTAAAGCTACTGAGTGAGACCCGCATCGATCAAGCAGACTTCGGAATCTATAGTCATCGCTTTGGAAATCGTTGGCTCGTCGGGGGTGCATCGAACACAGGAGGTGCAGTGTTAAAGCACTTTTTCACCTCGGATGAACTGCGAGAATTCAGCGATCGTATTCCGTCTTCTGAAAGTCCGCTCGATTACTATCCCTTATTGCAACCCGGCGATCGCTTTCCAATCAATGATCCATCGCTTGCACCTCGACTAGAACCAAGACCCAGCGATCGAGTTGAATTTCTTCATGGTTTGTTAAAGAGCATGGCAAGGATTGAAGCGCAAGGATACGGATTGCTGGAATCGTTTGGAGCGACACCGTTGAAGCGAGTTTTGACGGCTGGAGGAGGAGCGAAAAATGAGGCTTGGACAGCGATGCGACAACGGCATTTGAGAGTTCCTGTGATGTCTGCGATTCAGACTGAGGCAGCTTATGGAACTGCTCTACTGGCGATGCGGGGATTAGATCAGACTATTACGATCTGATTCACATAGCAGTAGAAGTTTAGATTAGGACATTCTCGGAGTTGCCCCCAAACCCCCAATTCTGCTTGCTCAAGACTCTTGCTCCCCCAAGCTTGGGGGCTGGGGGGCTTTAGCCGATACAACCGAAGCCAAACGCTCGATCGACTTCACGCGGATTCGCTATTTCCTATTCCGCATCAATGCCGAAGACTCGATCGAACACTTTTTCAACCTTGTAGCCAGAATCGATCGATTCCATCGGGTCTTTCCGCAAACGGTGACGTAAGCACAAGGGAGCAATTCGACGAATTTCATCGACGGTCACTTCAGTCCGACCTTCCAAAGCTGCTAACGCTTTTGCAGCCCGGTTTGTGACGATATCGCCGCGTAATCCATCAACATCGAGTTCAGCACACATTTGCGAGATTTTTACCCGCAGATCATAGTCGATCGTAATTCCTTTCAATCGTTCCTGAGCTTCCACAATCTGATGCTGAAGATCGTCTTGCTGCGGTTGATATTTCTCTAAGAATGGCATCGGATCTTGATCGAATTCGGTGCGCTGTTCCACGATTTGAACCCGCAGAACAGGTTCTTTAACAGTCCGAATCTCTGCGTGCATTCCGAATCGATCGAGCAATTGCGGACGAAGTTCACCTTCTTCCGGGTTGCCTGATCCTACTAAGACAAATCGCGCCGGATGTCGAATCGAAATCCCTTCACGCTCAACTGTATTCCAGCCAGAAGCCGCAGAATCGAGCAAGACATCGACTAAGTGATCATCTAGCAGGTTCACTTCATCGACGTAGAGAATGCCACGATTCGCTTTCGCTAACAGTCCAGGTTCAAAAGCTTTCACACCCTCAGACAATGCTTTTTCAATATCGATCGTGCCGCAGACACGATCTTCCGTTGCCCCTAACGGCAAATCGACCATCATTACTTTTTTCTTCATGACAGGCACTTCAGCGTTTTGATCGATCAATTGCCGCACTGAATCGCCCATCAATTCGGGATCGTTTGGATGGCTATTGAATGGATCATCAGCAACTACATCGATCTCTGGCAGCAAATCGGCTAAAGCTCGAATCGTGGTTGATTTTCCGGTTCCGCGATCGCCCATGATCATCACGCCACCGATTTTGGGGTCGATGATATTGAGCAAAAGCGCCAATTTCATTTCTTCTTGTCCAACGATCGCGGTAAAGGGAAAGACTGCTCTGCGCCGAGTGGGAACAGTCGTCGATCGTCCGTTTTGTGATGTGGGTTGTGTCGTAAAGGTCACGGGTCGTCCTGAAACTGTAAAGCTGTTTTAATTCGCGTTTCCTATTGTGACATGAAGCGGGGATGGCAGAATAAAGAAGCTGAATTTGGGAGCGATCGATGGCAGGGCGAATTCCAGTCGTGGTGAATGGTGCGACGGGCAAAATGGGTCGGGAAATTGTTAAGGCAGTGTCACAATCGCCGGATATGAATCTAATCGGGGTACTGGCGAGAAATCCGGATTATCAAGGGCAGGATATTGGCGAGATTATTGGCTGTGGTGCGCTTGAAGTGCCTGTGACCAATGAGTATGAACCGATGATGGCGATGCTGTCTCAGGAAAAAGAATTAGGGGTTGTGGTCGATGTGACGCACCCGGATGCGGTTTATAGCAATGTGCGTTCTGCGATCGCTTATGGAGTGCGTCCGGTGGTGGGCACAACGGGTTTAAGTGCAGCACAAATTCGAGATTTGGCGGAGTTTGCCGATAAAGCGAGTACGGGCTGTTTGATTGTGCCGAATTTCTCGATCGGGGTTGTTTTGATGCAACAAGCCGCGATTCAAGCTTCACAGTATTTCGATCATGTTGAAATTATTGAATTGCATCACAATCAGAAAGCGGATGCACCGAGCGGAACGGCAGTCCAAACGGCGCAAATGTTAGCGGAATTGGGCAAGACGTATAACGAAGCGATCGTTTCTGAAACTGAGAAAATCGCTGGGGCAAGAGGCGCACAAGCAGAGGAAGGAATTCGGATTCATAGCATTCGATTGCCTGGCTTAGTGGCGCATCAAGAGATTATTTTTGGGGCGCAAGGGCAAATTTATACCTTGCGACATGATGCCACCGATCGAACTTGTTATATGCCGGGTGTATTGCTATCGATTCGGAAAGTGATTCCGTTGAAATCACTGGTGTATGGG
>JADEXW010000831.1 GCA_015206935.1 Pseudanabaenaceae cyanobacterium LEGE 13415
AAACCAAACATTGAGTCAGGAACTACTAAAAGAGGGTTTGGAATATAGTACCGGAATCATTTCAGCAGAGATGCCTGGGACGCGATTTCCGATGATTCCATATGCAGATGCAGTACTTCACGCAGTTCGATTTGGATTTGATCGATATAATGCTCGTGAAGTTACGACAGCAAGAGGATTAAACCTAGCACTAGGTGGCATTTTTGATCAGGTTGCGGGTGGATTTCATCGGTATACGGTTGATCCGACTTGGACTGTGCCACACTTTGAGAAGATGCTTTATGACAATGGGTTGATTGTTGAGTATCTGGCGAATCTGTGGGCATCGGGAGTTCAAGAGCCAGCGTTTCAGAGAGCGATCGACAAAACAGTTCAATGGCTCAAACGCGAAATGACTGCTTCAGAAGGTTATTTTTATGCGGCGCAAGATGCAGATAGTTTTGTTACACCGGAAGAGTCTGAACCCGAAGAGGGCGCATTCTATGTATGGAGCTATGAGGAACTACAGAATGCACTTACTTCAGAAGAATTGGGTGAACTATCAGAGCAGTTCTCAATTGAGCCTAGAGGAAACTTTGAAGGTAAGATTGTACTTCAGCGTAAACAACCGGGTCAGCTTTCTGAAACTGTTGAATCTGCGTTAGATAAGCTATTTGAACTAAGATACGGTGCGATCGATGAAACGTTTCCGCCTGCTCAAAATGCAGATGAAGCTCGATCGATGGCTTGGACAGGTCGAATTCCAGCCGTAACCGATACTAAAATGATTGTGGCTTGGAATAGCTTAATGATTTCGGGACTAGCTCGATCGTATGCTGTTTTCCGAGATTTAGAAGCTTTGGAACTAGCAAGTCAAGCAGCAACGTTTATCCTTGAGAATCAATGGATCAATCAGCGGTTTTATCGAATTAACTATGATGGTAATGTTGAAGTGCTTGCTCAATCTGAGGATTTCGCGCTGTTTATCAAAGCCTTGTTAGATTTGCATCAAGTCACTCGTAGCATTCAATCCGATGCACCTGAAAATCAAATTGATTGGCTAGCAGAAGCAATTCGGATTCAAGCTGAGTTTGATCAATATCTTTGGAGCGATAGTTTAAGTGGATATTACAACACGGCGACTGATGCCAGCCGAGATTTGCTCATTCGAGAAAGAAGCTATGTCGATAATGCAACACCCTCTGCAAATGGAATCGCGATCGCGAATTTAGTTCGTCTCTCGTTGCTCACAGAAAACTTAGATTACTTCGATCGAGCAGAACAAACCTTGCAAGCATTCGCATCGGTGATGGAACAATCTCCGTCTGCTTGTCCAAGCTTGTTTACGGCTTTAGATTGGTTCCGTAATCAGACCTTGATTCGCAGTACGATCGATCAAATTGCAATGTTAGAAACACAGTATTTACCAACCACTGCGTTTATGGTGATGGAACATTTGCCAGAAAATGCGATCGCGCTGGTGTGTCAGGGTCTAAGCTGTAAAGAACCTGCACGAACTCCAGAACAATTCACACAACAGATTCAACAAAGTCAAAGTCGCAGTCGATAAACTATCGAATCGGAATAAATGGGAACACCGTTTTAATCAATCTTCTCAAGCGCAGAAGCCCGATCGTTCTTCTAAGTTCAGGCGAAACTGAATCACGCGGATTCACAGGCTGTCCTTCTTGAAGTTGCTCTTGAAGGGCGGCATATTCAGCAGCGTTCAGCGGTTTGTTATCTAGAGGCGATCGAGCTTCTGTAATAATCTCTGTTCGTGCAACTTCTTCGGGTTGATCTTCTGGGGGTGGAAGTGCAACGGCTGGTATTGCACTGGTGAGAACTAGAAAAGCTAAAAGTGCTGATTTCATAGGGCTTGATAGAACGTAAGAGCAGTGTTACCGTACCGTTTTTCGCGAACAATCGTTAAAGCAATTTCAGGAAGGGTAGAACCGGGACGATGCTCGACTGCGAGTTCACCATCAGGCGCGAGTAGATTGAGAGACGCGATCGCACTTAACACGGGAACATATAGATCACTATCGTAAGGTGGATCGAAATAAATACGATCGAACTGTTGTCCAGAAAGTTTTTCCAATCGTTTTACAACATCGCCACGAAGGATTTGATA
>JADEXW010000832.1 GCA_015206935.1 Pseudanabaenaceae cyanobacterium LEGE 13415
GCGCGGAAAGCATAAAGTCTTCATCGGTATGGCTCCTGGTGTGGGTAAGACTTACAAGATGCTCGAAGAAGCGCATCGCCTTAAGCAATTAGGAACGGATGTTGTCATTGGATTTTTGGAAACACACGATCGATTAGACACCGCTAACAAAGCGATCGGACTTGAAACTGTTGATCTAGATGAAATTATTGTTCGTCAGCCTCAATTGGTTTTGGTTGATGAACTGGCTCAACACTATCAAAACATTCAATCAATCTTGGTTGCGGGTATTGATGTTTACTCAACAGTGAACATTCAAGAGTTTGCACATCTGAGAACTGCGATCGAGGAATTAACAAGCATTCAATCAAATGGTCAACTTCCTGAAAGCTTTTTGCATCAAGCGGATGAAGTTGTGGTGGTTGATGTCACGCCAGAAACCTTAGAGGAACGATTGTTAAGCGGTAAGATTTATCCGCTCGATCGCATTGATGAAACGACTCGATCAATCTTCCTCCGAAGTCGGTTAGCTGCCCTACGAGAACTAGCACTGCGCGAAGTAGCAGACCAAATTGAAGAACTGCGAGAAACTGATCAGCACTGTGGTTGCTGCATTCATGAGCGAGTTCTAGTCTGTGTTTCAACACATCCGAATTCGCTTCGATTGATTCGACGTGGAGCTAGATTAGCAGCTTGTATGAATGCTCCATTGTATGTTCTCTATGTCGGGAATCGATCACTTTCTGCAACGGAATCACGCTATCTAGCAACCTGCGATCGACTTTGCCAAAAATTTGAAGGTCGCTTTCTACAACTCTCAAGCGATAATCCAGTTGAAGAAATTGTCAAAGCTGCAACAACGCATCGAATTACTCAGATTGTTCTCGGTCAAACTCATCGATCGCGCTTATCCACATTCTTTCAAGGTTCACTGATCAATCAATTGGTTCGCTCACTCAAGCAAGTGGATCTCCATATCATTTCAACTAAAGAATAGTTCGATCGGAGTCAGCGATCGCTTCAATCAACAGTTAGCGTGAGAAACGATAAAATAATGCTGGCAGGACTTTTAAGCCCCTTCAACTATGAACAGCCAGCCTTCACCGGATAGTCTCTATGCCCGTTCTGCTCGTCGTGGAAAACACAAAATTTTTATTGGCATGTCTCCAGGAGTGGGAAAAACCTACAAAATGTTGGAGGAAGGACATCGACTAAAACAAGAAGGAGTCGATGTGGTGATTGGATTGCTTGAAACACACAATCGACAGGAAACGGCTGAGAAATCACTCGGCTTAGAGCTAGTTCCTCGCAAGTTAATCACCGTTTCTGGAGTTACCTTAACTGAGATGGACACAGAAGCGGTGATTGCTCGTCAGCCTCAACTTGCTTTAGTCGATGAGCTAGCTCATACGAATGTTCCAGGCTCACAGCATGAAAAGCGCTATCAAGATGTAGAACAAATTTTAGCGGCTGGCATTGATGTCTATTCCACGGTGAACATTCAGCATTTAGAAAGCTTGAATGATTTAGTCGCTCGAATTACTGGCGTTGTTGTTCGAGAACGAATTCCCGATCGACTTCTAGAGCAAGCGGATGAAGTGGTCGTAGTAGATGTCACTCCTGAAACTTTAGAAGAGCGCTTAAAAGATGGAAAAATCTATGCTCCTGAGAAGATTGATCAATCCCTGCAAAACTTCTTCCAACGTCGAAATCTCATTGCTCTAAGAGAGCTAGCTTTGCGAGAGATTGCCGATAACGTAGAAGAAGATGCACTAGAAGAAACACAGCCGAATACCACTGCCCCTTATTGCAACATTCATGAGCGAGTGTTAGTCTGCGTCTCGACCTATCCAAATGCACTTCAATTGCTCAGACGAGGAGCGCGAATTGCAGGTTACATGCGTGCCCCACTTTACTGTGTCTTTGTAGGTGACCCCGATCGCTTTCTCACAAGAGAAGAAACCTTACAGCTTGAAACTTGTGAACGATTGTGTAAAGAGTTTGACGGACAGTTCATTCGAGTTGCCGGACTGGACATTGCAAAAGCAATCTCTGATGTCGCGAAACAATATCGGATTACTCAAATTGTGATTGGGGAAAGTCAGCGATCGCGTTGGAAAAC
>JADEXW010000833.1 GCA_015206935.1 Pseudanabaenaceae cyanobacterium LEGE 13415
TTGCTTGCATGATTCAGTAGTCGATTTTGATCGATCGACCAATCTAATTTTGTTGAGCCAGCAAACCAAGCCATTTGATTCGCTTCAACTCCGACACTCGGAACACCTTGCTTTTTGCACTCAACAACCGTCGTTCCAGTACCACAAAAGGGATCAAGAACTCGCTGGTCAGCACTCATCCCAAAATCAGCTAAATATTTCTGCACCAGATGAGGCGGAAACGACAGCACGAACCGATACCAATCGTGGCAAGCGCGATCGTGAATGCGAATGTGATTGAGATCAGAACTGCGACGATGACGACGCGGTTTAGGTTGTTCGATCGACAGATTGGGAAGAGTCGGCTGATAGTATTCCAACGGTTTCAAACAGCAAATTTGCCCTGAATTTTATCTTATTTTTGGATTTTGAACTGCTAGCTATCCATCAATGTCTGCGATTTTTGCTTCATCTTCGCCAAAATATTGTAGAAACCATTGGCGCGAGAAGGAGTCAGACTGACATCTAATCCAGTCGCTTTGATGAATTCTGGCGATAAATCTACAACTTCTTGAGGACTTAATCCGCTCAGACCTTCGACCAGGAGCGCCACTAATCCTTTCACCAATTGCGAATCAGAATCGCCTTGAAACTGAACTTTTCCATCATCCAAATCCGCCACCACAAAAACCTGAGACGCACAGCCAGAGACTTTATTTTCAGGTGTTTTTTCAGTTTCAGGAAAGGGTTTGAGCCGTTGAGCCAGCGTGATCAGAAGCTCATATTTCCGTTTCGGCTCCGTCGATCGTGCGAGGCGTTGCACAATACGATCGAGTGCGGGTGGAAGTTGCGTGGATGACAAAGACATGGCTTTCGGCTCTCAGGTTAAAAAACTCTGTTGAATTTCAACAAAGCTCGACTTCCTATTGTAGAGCAATCCGATTTGAGTTGTACGATTCGGGAAAGCCCCCAAACCCCCAATTCTGGGGGCTAAGAGTCTTGTCCCCCCAAATTTGGGGGCTAGGGGACGCAATCAAACCCGCATCTTACGACTAATTCAGAATTGCTATCGTATGCGCCATTCGGATTTCAAGAAAACTCCACCTCAATCAGGAGTCAGAGTTTCCCTGAGTTCAATTAAGCAATTTGCATTGCCGTTCCAAAGTTTTGCGTCCAGTATCCGTTATAGTATCCCACTCCAATTTCTCGCAGATTCGGATCGAGAATGTTTTGTCTATGTCCTGGACTATTCATCCATGCAGTAACAACTTCGAGCGCAGATGGATATCCAAAAGCAATGTTTTCAGCCGCTCTTGAATAGTTATAACCGCCTGTTCTCATTCGATCCCAGGGCAGCGACCCATCCAATCCTTGATGACTGAAATAGCTCCGAACTGCCATGTCTACACTGTGATTTTCTGCAACAGCATTCAATGTGAAATTCAGCGTCAGTGGTAATAAACCTGCTTGAATACGCTGCTGATTCGTGAAATCAAATACTTGCCACTCTAGATCCTTGAATCCTGTATTAATGTCAGTTTGAACAGGCGCAGGAGTTGGAGCAACTTCAAGCGGCGCAGGACTGCTCGATCGAGGTTGTACAGGAACCAGATCAGGTTGAGGGGCGGCATTGAGTTGGGTTTGAAAGCGTCCCCCAAAACCCTCTTGTTGAGCCTGCGAAAATGGATTTGATCGATCAATGGAACGAAATATCATGCTGATTTTCCTTGAATGACAACAAGCAGAATTCGCCATGCCAAATCGAATCTCAAATTGAGATGATCTGGTGGGAATTCCGGTGCGATCGCCAACTCGATCGCGATTTTGACAACTGAAGAAGTTTTGCGGAGTCTTAAATTCGACTCGGTAAGGAACACGACACAAAGAATTAAAGAACCAACGTCAGCGATCGCGGTTGAACTTGGAAATAGAGCGATCGTTTACTGAACGTTTTCAAGTGTTAAATATTGCGGCGGACGCACGCAGATAATGTAAAGGGAAAGCAAAGATTTCTCGATCGTGCGTGTGCCAGTTATAAGGTTGGAGTGATTTCGGCGGTTAGCACATTTTGATTCGTGGCGTGTGTTTGCAACCAATTTACACGCCTGTTAAGTCATAATA
>JADEXW010000834.1 GCA_015206935.1 Pseudanabaenaceae cyanobacterium LEGE 13415
GAACGTGAGTTCGATAGCTTCAAAACGCGCTCTAGCCCTGCTGCTGTGCCATCTCCATAAAAATTCGTTGCGAACTCTGTTCCGGTCGTCCTCCTTGAGGTTGACGCTGCACATACTTACCATCTGGCTGCAACTCCCAAGCCTGTCGATTGTCCGCCAGCATAATTCCCAGAATCTCTTGCAAATCTTGAGCAAGACTCGGCTCTTCAACCAGCACCACCGCTTCAACTCGTCGATCGAGGTTTCGCGGCATCCAGTCTGCACTTCCGATGTACACCTCCGATTCCCCGCCATTGTTGAAGTAGAAAATTCGAGCATGTTCAAGAAAGCGCCCAATAATACTAATGACTCGAATGTTTTCGCTAATGTCTTTCAAGCCTGGACGCAAACAACAAATGCCCCGAATAATCAAATCAATCTGAACACCCGCTTGGGACGCTTCATACAGCGCTGTAATTAGTTTTGGATCAACCAGTGCATTCATCTTCGCAACAATGCGCCCTTGTCCGCCATTTCGCTGATGTTCAATTTCTCGATCGATAAAGCTCAACATGCGATCGCGCAAATTCACCGGAGCAACTAGCAACTTTCGATAAGATTGTTGGCGAGAGTACCCGGTGAGATAGTTAAACAAATCCGTTAAATCGGCTCCTAATTCTTCTCGACAGCTAAAGATTCCTAAATCTGTGTAAAGCCGCGCTGTTTTTGGGTTGTAGTTCCCTGTGCCAATATGCACATATCTGCGGATACGTCCTTCCTCACGTCGCACCACTAACACTAATTTGGTGTGTGTCTTGAGTCCGACTAGACCATAAACCACGTGAACGCCTGAATTTTCCAGCTTCTTCGCCCAGTTGATATTATTCTCTTCATCGAATCGAGCTTTCAACTCGACTAATGCAGCCACTTGAATGCCATTTTCTGCGGCAGCAATCAGCGCTTGCACGATCGGAGAATCTCCCGAAGTTCGATAGAGTGTCATCTTGATTGCAAGCACATTCGGATCATGTGCTGCTTCTTCGATAAATCGCTGCACACTGCGCGAAAACGAATCATAAGGATGATGCACTAATAGATCATGACGACGCACCACAGAGAAAAAGTTTTCATCATGGGTTAATGCTTCAGTAACGGGCACTTCTACCACTCGTCGCAACTTCGGATGAGTTACTGGATTCCAAGACGGATCTTTCAGTTCTGGTAACGGTAAGCCTGTGAGAGTAAATAAATCCTTCAAGCACAGCAAACTATCAATCTCATAGACATCATCGGGCAGGATTTCCATCTCTTCGATCAACATTGATCGAATATGTTCTGGCATCGATGGATTAACTTCGACCCGCACCACAGAACCACCGACTCGGCGCTTTTTCAGTTCTTCTTCGATCGCAGACATCAAATCTTCTGCTTCGTCTTCTTCCACTTCCAAATCCCCGTTGCGAGTCACTCTGAACGGGTGATACTCCTGAATATTCATTCCTGGGAACAGTGCTTCAAGATTATGGGCAATCACTTGTTCGAGCGGAACGCCTGCCCAAATCGGAGCGCGACTTTTGGCGATCGCTGTAGGTAGATCCTGAGTGTCGATCGGTAACTGAATGAATCGCGGTAGCACTTTCGGAACTTTCACCCGCGCGAATAGTTCCTCATCAGTGATGCTATCTTTGATTACTACCGCTAAATTTAAACTGAGATTAGAAATATACGGAAACGGATGTCCAGGGTCGATCGCTAATGGAGTCAGAACTGGAAACACTTGAGATTCAAAATAATCGTGCAAATACGATCGCTGTTCTTGATTCAAATCGATATAGTCCAACAGATAAACCCCGTGAGAAGCTAACTGGGGACGCAGTGCTTCTTCAAAGTGTCGATGTTGTTTGACAACTAAAGGACGCAATCGCTCAGAGATTAATTGCAATTGTTCTTGAGGAGTCCGACCATCGGGACTCAGCTTGCTCACTTTTGCTTCGACTTGCTCTTTGAGTGCTGCCACCCGCACCATAAAATATTCATCCAGGTTCGAGCTAAAAATCGCTAAAAACTTCAGCCGTTCAATCAGCGGAGTACGCGGATCGAAAGCTTCGTGCAGCACTCGAC
>JADEXW010000194.1 GCA_015206935.1 Pseudanabaenaceae cyanobacterium LEGE 13415
ACTCCAAATTGATGTCGCTGAAGTTCAAAAATCAGCGGGAGAACCTTAGTCTGGATACGATCGCGCTTTCGATACGGATAGCAAAGCCCTAGTTTTTTCCTGCTTTCGCTTGTCGGGCATGAAGATCAAGTTTTGCCCGTAGCTCATCTTTAATTCGGTTCATAATTGAATCTTCATCCAGCGAAGCAAGAATTCGAGTTACCACCGCTTTCGGGCTTTCTGTCCCCCAAGAGGCATCATTCGCAAGATATGCCTTGGTCACTTGAGCGATCGCATAAGTCGAAACTCCCGCGACCGCTCCTTGAGTCAGCGCCACCGTCATATAAGGCGCGATCGACAATCCCCCAGTTGCCGGAGCCGCTACTCCTAACAAGCCTTTGAGCGAACTCAATCCCAAATTCGTTAGCAACTCAGTTGCACTAATGCCACCCATCGCGATCGCAATTCGTTGGAGTAATTTCAAGGCTCCCTGCTGCGTCATGTGAATGCTGTAGAGCTTAGATAGACTCATGATCATTGCAACATCGATCGCGGCGCTGCTAATAACGTCTAGCACCATAATGGGATTTACCGCAGTCGCGATTGCTTTCGTCATGACAGCATTCCAGACGACACGATTGGCGTTCTGTTCACGGATTGAGAGTTTGCGCTGAAGTAATCGATCGTGAACATCATCGGCAAATAGCATCGAATTCAGTGCAACTAGCGATTTGCCTTCTCGGTGTAAGACTTCGAGAATTTTTAGCTTGAGATCTTGTACTTGTGGCTCTGTTTTGATCATTTGCGGAGACATGCGCCCATCAGGGCGTTTAACCGCTCGTGCCACTAATGGAGAAGCCGCCGCCATGACGATTTCATCTGGGGAAAGTAGTTCTTTAACTCGTTCATCGCGGAGTTTTTGATAAATGCTCATCCGATCGGCATCGGGATACTGATCGATTTTGTTGAACACCAGAATGATCGGCTTTCCAACGTCGCGCAGTTCTGAGAGCGCCTGGAATTCGACTTTTGTAATATCACCGGAAACGATGAAGAGTAAGAGATCGGCTTGTTGGGCAACTTGACGCGCTAAAGCTTCTCTGGCTTCTCCGTTGACTTCATCGATTCCAGGCGTGTCAATTAATTCAATTTGAGAATGGGTTGTACTAGGGAGTTTAACGCGCAGGATCTCTTGATCGCTGCCCTCGATCGCTTCATTGGTCACCGTCCATTGAGCGGATTGCTGCGATCGTGTGACTCCATGAATTGCGCCTGTTTCAAAAATCGGTTGACCCAGCAGCGCATTTAATAGCGAAGACTTACCGCGCCCGACCATTCCAAAGGCTGCAATTTGCACCACGAGACGATCGAGCTTTTCTAGCATCGTCTCTAGACCGTGAATTTCTGACTCCAGCCCCGATCGCTCTTGGTCAGTTAAATCGAGATTTTCAACTAGCTCCCGTAGCGTGGATTGAGCTTGTCGATAATTTAGCTCATTTTGGATCTCATCGAACCCGGAAATCGCTTCGTCTAGTTCCTGATCCAAAGGTTTACCAGCGTCGGAAATGGAGTCAGTCATAAATTCACGAGAGAAGTAATCTGCACTTCTCACATCCTAGCAATGCTGCCGATAAACGGTCTTAGACGAAAAAAATCGATCCTTATATCAAGAATCGACTGTCACCGTTAACGGTAGCGGCGATTACGTCGAGCGACGATCGCTTTGCGTTTGCGCTTTTCCAGCGGGGTTTCAAAATGACGGTGCGATCGCAGATCTGCCAAAATTCCAGCTTTCGAGACTTGGCGCTTAAAGCGGCGCAACGCTGAATCGATCCCTTCGTTTTCTCCTAAAACCACTTGGGTCATGCTTTATCCTCCAATAGATTCAATCTTGTAGATTTGCTTAGACTAAAAATGGCTGTCCACACACGGATGTTCTGATCTAGAACAAGTATGCACAGCTTCCTAGAGAACTCGTAACCTACCATCATGAAGGTTAGCACAGATCTCACGTTCTAGCGCACTAACTGATTCACAAAACACAGATTTAGAGCGCTGAAGTGCGTACTGAGCGCGATTTGTAGGTTTTCCATCGCAGCAATCAGCCACTGAACGCGATCGCGGCTGTAACTTTCGTAGTGATGGAATAAAATCGAAAATCGCTTCTCTAAATATGGCTTGACGCGGCGACACAGTAAAACGATTTGAAGTAATAGCTGTGTGGTCGAAGTTGCACCTAGATTTGAAAGCAAATCGACAAAAACAAAATGCTGCGGTCGGTTGACACTCTCAACGACTAGGAAATTTAGCAGTTGGCTACAAGTCCGCACCATGAGGAAATCCGTGAGCGGTTGTGAGTCGCTTTGGGGGTACGTATTGATTAATAAGTTGCCGAGTTGCTGATTGAAATGGCGCTTGCCGTAAGCGGGATTCACAGTATCGGTGAGATAGTGATATAGCTCGGCTTTGAATTCTTTGTACGATCGAACTGCCTGACAATGTGTTGAAAATCGCTGGGCAACTTCGCGACAAGTATCGTTTCCGTATACTTTTCCGGTGAATTGATGGAGCGCGTGACTGAGCGATCGATCATCTAATAAGGTCGGATTTTCGACCGGATGAATGATGCGATTACTCGATGCTCGTCGAACCTGATACATGACATATTTCGAGAGGTCAAGCTCGAATTGCTTTTGTCGATCGGCTTGCAGTTGACGAATCGAAGCCTGCTGAATATCAGGTGTTCCTTCTGTGACAAGGCAGTGTTCATATAGGTAAGGATAACGGCGGATTAGCGTGCCAAATGATTCGGTTTCGGTCGGTGCAGGCTGTAGAACCGTTGCGAGACGTTTTAGCGTGAGGTATTGTTCGGTGAGCTGAAATTCTTGGATTAAGCTGCGCTGTTGTTTGATAATGCGCGATCGAGCAAAATCGGCTGTAATCGGACGAGTCGGAGCCGATTCCAGCGAGGCGATCAGTTCTGCGATCGCGCCATGATGATGAGGACGAGTTTGCCAACGGTTGATCAAAATGTGGCAACAGCGATTTAGAATAAACCGGAATTCTTGGGCTGAAGTTGTGGATTGAATTAAGCGATCGAGATCTCGCTGGAAAGCAATCTCCGGGTAGCCTGTCCCTTCGACAAATAGGAGACGAAACCGCTCATTCAGCGCTTGAGGCGATTCAGATTGAACTAACTTTAATAAATGATCATAGAGTCGCTGTTCTTCGGGAGTAATTCCGCGACTTTGATGAATCTCAACATTCATGGTTTCAGCACTCCTCAACCCCAGACTTCAGGAACAACAATTTAAATTGGATCGGACTTGACCGGGGCAAGGTCAAAGTATGGCTATCGTAATGAAATCCGTGAAGACCGAGTGTAATTTGTGTCACTTCATCAGGTCTTTACACAGATTTCCGCATTCTCTTCACGTATCTTTTAATACAAATTACTTTTCTAGTTTTCCGCGATCGGTACTTGTGATCCGGATCAACGCCAAAAATTTATCTACACTTCAGAAATATTAAGTCGAGCCATTTCTTGGAATCAAGAAAACAGCTCGACTTCAAATTTGAAGAATTATGGCAATCTACGCCATTACAGGATGAAAGTAGAAAGCAAGTCCGAGAACCAGATATGCCGCGAGCAGCAACGTTCCTTCGAGCCAATTCGATCGACCATCAGAACTGATCGAATTCGTAATCAAGACCGCGACTGCAACCGCAACCAGTTCAAACGGGTTAAAATCGAGATCCATCGGCTGTCCAGTAAACCAGCCAACGATGACAAGAACGGGAGCAACAAAGAGCGCGATTTGCAAACTTGATCCCACTGCGACAGAAAGCGATAAATCCATTTTGTCCTTCATTGCAACCGTTACAGCAGTTGCGTGTTCTGCGGCATTGCCCACGATCGGTAGAAGAATTACCCCTGTAAATAGCGCCGTTAGTCCAAGTTTTTCGGTTGCAACTTCCAAGCTATCCACTAGCAATTCGGATTCGATTGCAACAAAAATCGTACACACCAGAAGCACGATCGACCATAAAACCAGATTCGGCTTTTTACCGTCATGAGACAGATTTGCCTCTGAAAGCGCTTCCGCTCCAGTTTCTGCGGTTCCCACATCATATAAATAAGTGTGAGTTTTCATTGAAAATAACAGCGTAAGAGCATAGACCGTGATCAGTACGATCGCAACTGCAACAGAGAGCGTTTGTAACGTCTTGGGATCGATCCCCGATGAAGTGATATTCACAGCCGTCGGCAACAAGAGCGCGATCACTGCAAGATTCATCGAAGACGCATTCACACGCGCCACGATCGGTTGAAATTCCTGCTCTTTGTAACGCAATCCACCGAGCAGCATGGATAAGCCCATCACTAGAAGCAAGTTACCAATAATTGAACCTGTCAAGCTGGCTTTTACCACATCGACGAAGCCCGCATTTAGAGCGACTAAAGCAATAATCAATTCCGTTGCATTGCCAAACGTCGCATTCATCAAACCGCCCAAAGTGGGGCCCACAACTACAGCGATCTCTTCGGTTGCAGTTCCCATCCAAGCCGCAAGAGGCAAGATCGCAACTGCCGCCGTACCGAAGACGACAAGCGCTCCCCAGTGGAGATAATGAGCCGCGATCGACACCGGGATCATTACGAGTAATGCTGTAAAAACCGTATTCTTGACTGACATTCGCGTTTCGAGAGTGAGGGTTTTGTCCTCCATAGGATACTCACGATCGGCGCACCTATCCGAATAATTCTCGATTGATTCATCACAAAAAATGAACTTTAGTAGCGCGATCGTAAAATCCTATCCAAAATTCTTAAGAGATTCTAACAGTGAGTCTGAAGTAAGGTTCAATTAAAAAAGATGATGGCAGGTCGATGAATCGTAGCTATTTCGTTCATTAATCTGCTTTCACATCAGCGTTAATCACAATCTAGCTTTGATATGGCTTTCACTGGATTTTGGGGTTAGATTGTGGTTTTTTTCGGGCTTGTTATGGTGATAGAGCGCCATGCTCGTCTCATCACGAAGCTGCCTCCGCTTCAGTCTTTCTTTGAGTTTGATACTATCTGCTTGCTCTGCAATTCGGTGATATTGCAGATGAGCATATTCTACTGTGGAAATTGACAATGACCTCACTTTCTGATGCTTCATCCTGTTTAGCTCCGATCGATGTGAATGCTGATGATCCCCTGAGAAGCGCGATCGGGGTTTACGTCACCGTTCACGGGCATTTCTATCAACCGCCGCGTGAGAATCCGTATTTAGATGCGATCGAGCGCCAACCGAGTGCCACTCCGTTCCACGACTGGAATGAGCGCATCCACTATGAATGTTACCGTCCGAATGCGTTTGCGAGAGTCTTGAATGAGCAAGGGCAACTCCTGGGAATCGTGAATAATTTCGAGTATTTGAGCTTTAACATTGGTGCGACTTTGATGAGTTGGATCGAGCGGCACGATGTTGAGGTGTATCAGCGAATTGTGGAAGCCGATCGTAAAAGTTACGATCGCTTGAATGGACATGGGAATGCGATCGCGCAAGTTTACAACCACATCATCATGCCATTGGCGAATGAGCGCGATAAACGGACGCAGATTCGCTGGGGAAAAGCAGATTTTCGATCGCATTTCGGACGCGATCCCGAAGGGATGTGGCTGGCTGAAACCGCGATCGATGATGCAACCGTGAAGGTCTTGATCGAAGAGGGGATCAAATTCGTGGTACTCGCTCCCTCGCAAGCAGAACGATGCAGAGAACAGAATGATCCCCACTGGCAAGAAGTCGGCGGCGGACAGATTGATCCGACTCGTCCGTATCGGTGTTATCTGCGATCGGATGATCCCGATTCTCCTTTTATTGATGTCTTCTTTTATGACGGTCCGATTTCTCGTGATATGGGATTCGATTCTGCTTTGAGCAGTTCGCATCATTTAGCCAGTCGATTAGGTCAGGCTGTTCGTGGGGATCATCGCCCTACTCAATTGATCTCAGTAGCAACCGATGGCGAAACATTCGGACATCACAAAGGCGGCACTGAAAAATGTTTGGCATATGCGTTTACCGAGGAGTTCCCCAAACGGGACTGGACAGTGACAAACTTCGCGCATTATCTCAGTTTGAATCCGCCAACTTGGGAAGTGGAATTGAAGCCTGTAACGGCTTGGAGTTGTTCCCACGGAGTCGATCGATGGCAAGAAGATTGCGGCTGCGGAGGCGGTGGATTGTGGCATCAGAAATGGAGACGACCCCTTCGAGATTCACTGGATTGGTTGCGGGATCAACTGATTCGCGTGTATGAGGAAGAAGGGAAAAAGCTGTTTAATGATCCCTGGTTAGCGCGGGACGAATACGTTCAAGTGATTCGCGATCGCGCTTCGGTGCAAAAATTTCTCATTCGGCATCAATCGCACAAGTTATCCAATGTCGATCGCTTAGATGCCTTACGTTTGCTCGAAATGCAGCGTCATGCACTTCTGATGTACACGAGTTGCGGCTGGTTTTTTGAAGAGCTTTCCCGACCTGAAGGAGTGCAAATTCTTCGATACGCATCACGCGCCCTTGAACTGGCTGGAGATGTTGCAGGAATTCAGCTAGAGAAGAGTTTTATTAAGCGATTAGCATCAGCTCCAAGTAACGTGGATTGCTTCAAAAATGGCGCTGAAGTTTACCGTCAGCTCGTGATCCCCGCACAAATTACCTTTGAACAAGTTGCAGCGCACTATGCAATTTCGTCACTGTTTACTTCTTATGCACGAGAACAGCGCGTTTATTGCTACACCGCGAATCAGTTGGACTATCAGATTCAGCGAATGGGATCAGTCACATTAGCGATCGGGCAACTTCAACTGACTTCCGAGATTACTCGCGAATCTCAGCATTTTGTCTTCGCAGTGCTGCATCTCTGTGGTTGGGATTTCTATTGCTGTATTCAACCCTTTGCAGGGCGGCGAAGCTATACACAAGTAAAAGAGCAGCTTTTCGAGGCGTTGAATCATGGCAGTGCAGCTCAAACGATTCTGAGAATGAATCAAGTGTTTGGGGATGTTGCTTACAGCCTGCAAGATTTGTTTGCGGAAGAGCGTCATCGGATTATGCGGTTGCTCAGTCAGGAAACTTTGACCCGATTGGATCAGCTTTATACGCAGGTGTATCGCGATAACTATGGGGTGCTGATGGCGTTCCATCGAGATGAATTGCCTGTACCACAAGAATTACAAGTAGCAGCGGAAATTGCATTAGGACATCGATTGTTGTTGACACTACGATCGCTTGAACAAGATTCCGATGATCTTGATGCCGTTTTGACTCATTTGGGACAATTGGAAGCGATCGCAACTGAAGCAATTCATCTTCGCTGTCATTTGCAACAACCCGAAGCGCGAGAGATTTTACAACGATTGATTGAGCGATCGTTGTGGGTGCTGTTCAACGAAAGCGACATCGAAGAGGCTGACTCCCAGATTCGAGTGTTAGAGCGATTGATCGTGCTGAGTGGACAGTTTGGATTAGGTGTTTCTTTTGCCAAGAGTCAAGAATTGTTTCATCAATGGCTACATCGATCGCCTCTAATGACTCCTGCGATTCGAGATTTGGCTGAGAAATTAGCCATTGTGATTTAGTCAGGTCTATGCAGAGCGCGATTTTACTCCGAACAGATAATCAAAACTTGGTTCAAACTTCATGCAGCTAATTAGAAGGTAGCTTTGTTGCAATTGCACTCAGGAATTCTTGAAGTCGATCAAGGTAATCCATGAATTAAATACTGCTGATCTGTAGCAATTTTTTAATTCGATCTGAGTTCGACGGGATGTTTCACTTCGTTGTGGTCGGCTAAAGCCCCCTAAATCCCCCAAATTTGGGGGACTTTGAAGATGGAAAGCGCCTTGGAATTCTATAGATTATTCTTCCTCAAAGTCCCCCGGAATGGGGGATTTAGGGGGCAATTTCCCAAATAATCCGCCACACGAACCCTTGATCAAACTCAAGTTAATTCGGTAGAAGTCTAGTTAAATTACCGCTACAACATCAAGAAAAATCACAGAACTTCAGAGATAGAATAATTACATTCTTTCCAAAATTGAAATCAAAAAATCAACGTATTCAAAGTCACTCACAGAACGGAGAAAGCAACGCAAGCAAATTATTGTAATTGTGAATGTTGTGTAAAGCAAAGGAATGCAAGTTGCCGATTTTCAAGCCTTGTTCCTAAACTGATGGGCGTTGTGAATCTATCGTTTTAGATTTATTGCTCTGAGTAATGCGTGTCGGTTTCTAAGCGATCGTTCAGTTGTCAATGTCTGAATTTCATAAGTCTCAGCTGAAGCGCTACACCATTATTGAGCGTGAAGATGCTAAAAATTTCAACGCGGCAAAGCCCCCTTGACCTTCGTTCACCTAGCGTTGTTCGCCTCTGTAGAGGGATGGGAACGCAATGGTTACGAGTTTTATCACTGGTTGTTTCGGATGTCACACTACTTGGATTCGCTTGGTTTATTGCTGGAAGATTTGGAACCCCCTGGGCAACGTTCTGGAACTTGAAAGAAAACCCGATCGCGCTTTTGCTCGTTCTGGGAATCTGTCTAGGATTCTTGATTTCCGGTGGATTTTACAAAGCAGGTCAGATTCGTCGGGACTATCTCGGACTGGCGCGATCGAACACGATGGCAGCGATCGTACTTTTATTAGTTGCTTACATTTATCAAC
>JADEXW010000835.1 GCA_015206935.1 Pseudanabaenaceae cyanobacterium LEGE 13415
GTCCACCTGCGATCGCGGCAGCAGCATCAGAAATATAGTCCCCGTTCAAATTCATCGTTGCCAGAATTGAATATTCATCCGGGCGGGTTTGAATCTGTTGGAAAATGCTATCGGCAATGCGATCGTTGACCATGACTTTCTCTTTCCATTGCCCATTGCCATGCGTTCCCCAGATCGAATCGAGAACCAATTGCACTTCTTTGCAGATCGAGGCTTGTTTGTCTGGAGTCATCGCATCGAAACCGGGATCGATTTGACGGGCATTTTCTTCGATCGACAAATTCGGATTCTTTTCTTTGTTGCTGAGAATCCAGGACTCGCGCTCGGTGACACACTGCGATCGAAACTCGGTTGTGGCTAGTTCATAGCCCCAATCTCGGAATGCGCCTTCGGTGTACTTCATGATGTTGCCCTTGTGAACTAGCGTCACAGTCTGCTTATTTTTGGGCAATCGAAGTGCATGTTGGATCGCTCTACGGACTAATCGCTGAGAGCCTTTTTTACTAATCGGTTTAATTCCAATTCCAGAATCGAGCGGAATTTGTTTCTTACCATGTTCTGGAGTGCTGGGAATTAGATCTTCATTGAGGAGTTTGATTAAGCGATCGCCAATTTCACTTCCTTGTTTCCATTCGATTCCCAGATAGATATCTTCAGTGTTCTCGCGATAGATAATCACATCTAATTTTTCTGGGTAGCGATGCGGTGAAGGTGTTCCAGCATAGTACTTACAAGGACGTACACAGGCATAGAGATCAAAGATTTGGCGTAAAGCAACATTCAGCGATCGAATTCCGCCCCCGATGGGAGTCGTTAACGGGCCTTTAATCGCTACTCCAAATTCGCGAATTGCAGCCAACGAATCTTCTGGTAAATATTGATACGTGCCATACTGCTCGCACGCTTCATCACCCACGTAGATTTTGAACCAGGTAATTTTGCGCTTTCCGCCGTATGCCCTTTCAACTGCTGCATCAAATACCTTTTGGGAAGCGGGCCACAAATCTATCCCCGTCCCATCCCCCCGGATAAACGGAATAATGGGATTATCAGGAACGATCGGTGATCCGTTCTCAAATTTGATTGCAGAACCCGTCGTCGGTGGTGTAATTTTTTCGTACATGACTAAATCGTTCTCAAGTAGGATAGGTTGGGCAACAACGCGCTAGATAGGCTACCAAATTTTGCAGTCTCTTTTCTCGTTTCACACTGTGAATCGAACATAAAGATAAGTCTGGGAGTTCGGAATCATCAATCACTGGGATACCATGATAAAGGGAAATTTTTGGTTAAAAAGTTGACCTTATCGGGTGAACGCATTGGATGAGTTGGCTTTTCGGCTGCGATCGCACAATGGAATAGTTAGATCGTCTTAGGCTCTGGAGACGCGCATGAAGAAGATTTTGATTGTGGATGATGATACAGCGCTAAGAACAGCACTGATTCGGTATTTGGAAAAACGGGGCTATGCGGTTCGCGATGCGGCTTCGGGAACGGAAGGGTTATCTTTGTTTGAACAAGATCCACCCGATTTGGTGGTGTCGGATGTGATCATGCCCGAAATGGATGGTCTGGAATTTTGTCGCCGTTTACGATCGCTAAGAACCGGGCAACTTGTTCCGTTTATTTTTCTTTCTAGTCGTGGCGAAGTTGAAGATCGCGTTCAGGGACATTCGATCGGAGCTGATGACTACTTGATCAAGCCGTTTGAACCCAGAGAGTTACTGGCGAAAATCGAATCGCAGTTAGAGCGATCGCGCCGAATGCACTCAGAAATTATCCGTCTCATGCAGCAATCTGGTAGTGCTGCTCCTGAACCACAATCCACTCCTACGGTTGCGCCATTACCTCTGACTCCAGCCGAAGAGAAAGTTTTCTGGGAAGTGATTCAAGGTCATACGAATAAACAAATCGGTGATCATTTATTTGTTAGTCCTCGTACCGTTCAGACGCATCTGAGTAATATCTTAAGTAAATTGCAATTGGAGAATCGATCGCAGCTTGTTCGATATGCGTTTGAGAAAGGGTATCGACTGCCTCCTGAACCTGTGACGACTGAAGAAAACGCATGAGTGTCTATTCCCTAAGTG
>JADEXW010000195.1 GCA_015206935.1 Pseudanabaenaceae cyanobacterium LEGE 13415
AAACGACTTGCAATAGTGGGGATGGATGTCACCTCACTCAAAAAAGCGATTACGAAAGCTGAGGCTATCGTAATTGAAGAAGCCAGCGTTCTATGCGTAGCATGAACGTCTGGAGTACATCACTTTCATCGATTGTTTTCGCTTCGGTTGAATCGGCTAAAGCCCCCTAAATCCCCCAAATTTGGGGGACTTTGAAGGTAGAAAGCGCTTTGGAATTGAAGAAATTATTTCTGCTCAAAGTCCCCCAGAATGGGGGATTTAGGGGGCGCGATCCGCCCAAAACGAAGCGATTAATATTCATAAGCAGTCGTGTGCAATTCTAAGTTTGACTTCTCAAATACTGCTTCAAACTCAGCAAAGTTGCCGTCTGCCCCAGATTAATCGGCAAAAGCGAGATTCCCTCAATTCGCGATTGCACCCAACCATTACCCCATGCCCACTCATGAAAGCCATCAATGCCCTGACTCAGGAGAAACCGGATTCGGTTCGGTTCTGCCAGTTCGACTTCGTGGTGGATCGTAATCAGTCCGATTCGTCCAGTCAGTTTCGTCCCAGGCGTGAGCGTGTCGGAAATGCCGATCGAGAACCGCTCGAACCAGAGCCAATTTTGTAATTCTTTTACCTGGGTTAAACTTTTCGCCAGCGTTTCTTCTGTGGCTTCAACTTCGATGCGGAGGCTACTTTGCTGAAATGTTCCGAACATACACGCGACTCAACTCGTACTGTTTCCAGTATGTCAGATCCACAGAAGGAGCGCTGGGCTTTAAAATTGGAAAGCTGTTATTTGAGAGTATCAATTATGAGTCGCGTTCTTGTGATCGGAGATGCAGAGTTTGAAACTGAAGTAATGAACGCTACTCAGCCTGTTTTGGTCTATTTTTGGGCAACGTGGTGTGGGCCTTGTCGCTTGTTGCCACCTGTCATGGATGCGATCGCAACAAACTATGCCGATCGCTTAAAAGTCGTCAAAATGGAAGTAGATCCGAATCCAGAAAGTGTCGCAAAATTTCAGGTCGAAGGCGTTCCCGCATTTCGATTGATTAAAAACGGTGAAGTAGTTCAGTCCGCTGAAGGTGTGATGACGAGACAAAAATTAGAAGCCTTTTTGAATGAGAATTTAGTCACAGCTTGAGAAAAAATATGCAGTTTGCCAAACGCTTAGAGCCACTTCAAGTCAATGTGTTCGCAGATATGGATCGTGCGAAGTCAAAGGCGATCGCGTCGGGACAAGACGTGATTGATTTGTCGCTTGGATCGTCGGATTTGCCGACTGAACCGCATGTGATTGAGGCGATCGAACAATCCTTACATGATCCCTCGACGCATGGCTATTTGTTGTTTCATGGCACGAAAGCGTTTCGGCAAACTGCGGCACATTGGTATACGGATAAGTTCGGGGTGGCGGTTGATCCTGAAACTGAAGTGCTACCTCTGATCGGATCACAGGAAGGTACTGCACATTTACCGTTAGCAGTGTTGAATCCGGGTGATTTTGCATTGTTGCTTGATCCGGGTTATCCCTCTCATGCAGGTGGCGTTTATTTGGCGAGTGGGCAAATCTATCCGATGCCGCTTCTGGCTGAGAATGGCTTTCTTCCGGTGTTTGAGGAGATTCCGTCAGCGGTACTTACACAATCTCGGATGATGGTGTTGAGCTATCCGCACAATCCTACAACTGCGATCGCGCCTTTATCTTTTTTCCAAAAAGCGGTTGAATTTTGTCAAACTCACGATCTGGTATTAGTTCACGATTTTCCGTATGCAGATTTCTATCTCGGCTCAGATCCAATGCCTTCGGTGTTGCAAGCTGATCCAGAGAAAAAAGTGGCGATCGAGTTTTTCACGTTCTCGAAGTCTTACAAAATGGGCGGCTTCCGAGTCGGATATGCGATCGGGAATGCTGAGTTAATTCGCGCTCTTAGACAAATCAAAGCAGCAGTTGATTTTAATCAATATCGCGGCATTTTAAACGGTGCGATCGCAGCACTCACAGGCGATCAATCGAGTGTGCAAAAAGCAGTGGAAATCTACCGACAGAGACGCGATGTATTTGTCGAGCGATTGCATCAAATTGGTTGGAAAGTTCCGACTCCCGAAGCTGCAATGTATGTTTGGGCAAAGTTACCGGAACAATGGAGTGATGCTTCGATCGATTTTGCGATAAAGCTCGTAGAAGCGACAGGTGTTGCAGTTTCTCCCGGTGCAGGATTCGGTAAATCTGGAGAAGGCTATGTTCGATTTGCACTGGTACATGAGCCAGAAATTCTAGTCGAAGCGGTCGATCGAATCTCAACCTTCTTATCCAGCAATCGATCGTAAACCTGTAAAAGTTCAGCTGCAATCCGATCGCTATTAAATCGTTCGATCGCTGTTCGTCGTGCATTGTGTCCTAACCAAGCTCGTTTTTCTGGATGTTGAATCAGTTGCATCATGGCTTGTGCAAGTCTATCCACATCTTTAGGAGGAATTGCGATCGCATTCTGATCATTGACTAATTCCGCTGCACCTCCCGCATTGGAAACAATCACTGCTTTGCCAAACGACATTGCTTCTGCGATCACTAATCCAAACGGTTCAGGCTGAGTACTCGCATGAACGACGATATCTAAAGGTGGATAGATAGCTTCTGGATCAGGTTGGAAACCGAGAAATTGAACAAATCGATCAAGCTTCAATCGTTGTACTTCTGCTTGAAGTTCTGCGATCGAGAACTGTGATCCTAATGTTTTATAAATCGGCGCACCAATAATTAAGAACCGAATCGAAGCATGAGGAATTTTAGCGACGACCTTAGAAGCCGCTTGCAAAAATACATCATGTCCCTTCCAACGTGCAAAGGTTGCGACTAAACCAATCTGAATTGCTGGCTTGTGGATCGAGCGAAGTACAGGAATCGGGACAGCATTGTAAATCACTTGAATCGGTAACTGAGGAAGTAACTGTTTTGCATCTTTCGCCACTGAATGAGAAACTGCGATCGCGCTTGTTGCCGAAAATTGCGCCCATCGTAAAAGCCGCGCCACCAAAGAACGAGACTGATAAAAATCATGAATATGCCACACGATCGGAATCCGAACCTTCCGAAGCGCAGCCAACAACAGATGCGTTTTGATACTATTCGAGTGAATGAAGTCCGGCTGAATACTTCGGATAAGCCGACCCAGCTGTTTTAGGTAGCTCAAAAACTGCGGTATTGCTAATCCTGCTTTGAACAATAGTTTGAACTTTGAAAAGCGCGATCGCGCTCCACTATCTCCAAATCGATTGATCGATTGTGGCAAAGCAAGACAAATCACCGTTGCACCTAGACTTTCAGCCGCCTCGATCAACGCTCCTGATGTTCCAACTATCAGAAAAATTTCTACATCGAACTTGCGTAAACTTTCGATCATTGTCAGCAAAACTCGTTCTGCTCCTCCGATCACGCCGACTGCATTAAAAAACAAAACTCTCATAGTCTAAGCTCCAAGGTGAAGATAAGCTTGCCGAATGATGTCAGCGTGTTTTTGCCAAGAATATTGACTCGCTTGTTCCAATCGTCTCGATCGTGCAGGGGCTTGATTTGAATCATTCAATATCGTTTCAATCATCCTTACCCAAGCAGCGATATCACCCACCGGACAATAGATAGCTGCATCTTGAGCAACTTCTCGAAACACAGGTAGATCACTGACAACCGCGATCGCGCCACAAGCTAACGATTCAATCAACGGCAATCCAAATCCTTCAGCTTCACTGGTCACTAATACGACTTCAGCTTGACGATAAAGTTCAGCGATCGTAGAAGTTGGTAAATTCTTTAAATGAATGACTTTTGATCGGACATTTAATCGATCGAGTTGTTGATTCTGCTCCTCTGTCCAATCACCACTCACTTTTACTAGATGTAAGTCAGGATGTGATCGACTTAATTCTGCAAATACATCTAGCAACGCATCAATGCGTTTACGCGGAATACAGCTACCAACATGCAGAATAAATGGGGATTGAATTGTCTTTGGCAGTGCTGAATAATGCTCGATCGAGAACTCAGGTGCAATACCCAAAGGAGCATGAACTAGGCGATCAGGATCTACTAATTGATATTGCTCTAATTGTTGTCGAACGGTTTCAGTCGAATAGAAAATGATCGCTGCTTTCTGCAATCCTTCTAAAATTCGCTGTGACATTGCCCGGTACCACCGAGGGCGCGGTTCTTGTTCGGGTGTGATGAGCGATCGAAACGCATCAATATCATGACAATACACTCCCGTCCGATGTGCAGGTAGCTCATGGATTAATTGAGCATAAGTATGATCACACACATGGAACATATCAAATTGATTAACTATCTTCTTCACATAATTTGGATAGTCCCAGAAGCGATTCAGTAAGCGATCGGCATTAAACGCAGCTTTTCGAGTTCCGATCTTAGGTAGATGTGTGAACCGATGCTGAAAACTCGGACAAACTGAATGAAGTTGCCACTGAAGCGCTGTTTGTCCATAGTCCAACAACATCTGAGAACAGAGATCCATACTATGCCACTGTTCTTCGGGATAATCACAAATGACTGCAACTTGCATCATGAAGGCATCTATAAAATAGATTGATCAGATCAGGAAAAGTTGAGATATAAACTTATCAAACAGACTCGGAATCTCCGGAAAATCTTTTAGAACTGTCCTCGTTCTGGGCGATTTTACCAAACGTGAAACTACGGAGATTTTCAGCGATCGAGATTCGAGCTACCGAAGACTACGGATGAAGTGAACCGATGCCACATTCCTCAGAAATCGTGATGATTGTTCCAAAACTTCCACCCGCGATCGATGGAATCGGAGACTACGGATTCAATCTGGCGAAACAGCTTTATCAAGACTTTGGCTGGAAAACTCGCTTTATTGTAGGAACACCAGAATCGCAAGACGAGATCGAGGGCGATTTTTTTCAAACTACAATCGTTCAAACCCGATCGCAAACTGCTTTACTGAAACTGCTTCCTGCTCCACCTGCAACCGTTTTATTGCAATATGCAGGACATGGATATGCAAAGCGAGGCTGTCCGGTTTGGCTAGTTAATGCACTCGAACAATGGTGTCACTCAGGCGGAACGCTAGTCACCATGTTTCACGAACTTTATGCAACTCGACCGCTCTTGAGTAGCGCAATCCTGACACAACATCTGCAAAGACATCTAGCATTGCAATTAATGAAGTTCAGCGATCGCATTTTGACGAATCGAAGCGCTTATGCTGAAAAAATTTGCAGATTCAGCAAAAAACAATCCCTCTCAATGCCTGTATTCTCGAACGTCGGAGAGTGTTTGGCTCCAAAACCATTCAAGACCCGATCGCGCAATTTAGTCATCTTCGGTAGTTCCAACGCTCGACAGCAAATCTATCAGCAATCAGGCTTTCATCTTGAACGCATCTGTCGCGAACTGCAAATTGAGACCATTATTGATATCGGAAAAGAATTAAGCATTGAACTCAATCCACTGGGAATGATTCCAATTCAAACATTCGGAGTACAATGTGCGGAGCAAATTAGTCAGGTGTTGAATGATGCGATCGCAGGAGTCGTTTGCTATCCAGCGAATTATCTCGCAAAGTCAGGCATCTTTGCGGCTTATTGTTCGCATGGTGTTCTGCCGATCGTGGTCTCGAAACGAGTGCAGGAGCAAGATGGATTACGGGTCAACCAACAGTATGTATTGATGCAGGAAGCACTTCCGAATTTTCCTGAAGCGATCGCGACTGCGGCACAAACCTGGTATCAATCTCATTCACTCCGAACCCAAGCCCATTCTTTTGCTCAATGCTTGCAAGCTCTTAACTTATCTCTGATTTGATCTCATGACTTCAGAACGTGCCCCGATTTGCGCTTTGACAGCTCCAGAACGACCCACCCTTGGCAATTTGCTCATGATTGCGGCAGATTTTCCACCAGAGACAGTCCCGATCGCAAATCGCGCTGCAAATCTCTTGAAGTATCTCAAACAAGACTGGAACATTCGAGTTTTGACTGCAACTCAAAAGGGCGAGTTTCAAGATATTCCAGTCGAGTATTCACGTCCACTTCCCAATGGATTGAACTGGCTCGATCGCATCAAACTCGATAAGATTGTTAATTGGCTTGTTTACCCAGACGATCGTATTTTTTGGATAGTTCCTGCATTGTTCAAGGCGCTTCAGCTAATCCGACAACAAAAGCCAGATGTCGTCGTGGTTATGATGATGCCTTATTCAGCGGGTTTGATCGGAGTTGCCATCAAATGGCTCACCAAAATCCCATTAGTTCTCAATCTCGATGATTCGCCAACCTGTGTCGATATGCACCCAATTTTTCCTTCTCGGTTGCACTATCAAATTGCTCGTTGGCTAGAAGATTTCTATATTCGCCAAGCCGATTCTATTATCTATGTTTCTCATCGCACTGTAGAAGCAGTAAAGGCACGACAATCGATCGAGCAACGCTCAAAGCTCAAATTAATCCGATGTGGTGTAGATTCAAATGCGTTTCAGTCTCGCTTTAGTGATACGCGCAAGGATTCCTTTGACATCGTTTATGTGGGTGGGATGAACGGGTGGCATGAGTTTTACCGTTCACCCAAAGCAACTCATCCACTCAAGCACTGGTACGATCGATGGACGAAATTTGGGCAGTATGTTCAAGCTCAAATCAATTATAGTAGTTCAAGTCCAATGTTTATCGGGGCTGCGATTCAGCAAGTATTACAGCAACATCCAGAATGGCAGGGGAAAGTTCGCATCCGGATCTATGGAAACCGTTATCCACACCATGTCGTGCAGCAAGCTTTATCGAATCAGAATTTACAAGAGATTGTTTCTGTGTCTGATGCTCTCCCTCATGCTGAAGCGGTGCAAATCGCCCAACAAGCTGATTTATTGCTGATTGCCCTACCCGATCGAGACTATCCCAATATTGGAGGACGAATCTCAGTTAAAACTTACGAATATCTCATGAGCGATCGACCTATCCTAGCAGCGATTCCTAAAGGTGAAAATTGGGATTATCTAGAGAACAAACCAGGCGTTTGGCGAGTCCCGCCGAGAGATGTGGAAGCAATGGCGAAGGTGATTGAGCAGCTTGTAGCAAAGAAATTTGCGGGACAACACTTAAGCTACGATCGTCGTTCACTGCATCAGCAATTAAGCTACAAAACACTTGGAGCGACCTTTTCAGAAGTGCTACAATCCGTTCTAAGAAATTAGTGAATTGCTTGCTGAATTCTGCGTTTGGATAAAAGTTCCATAAAACGCTGTTTCCACACGGTTCGATCGTTGAAATTCAAAACGAAATACCAAGAGAGAACTAAGTACAAGCCTCCCGTAAGCATCATCTCAACAATTAAACCAATCCACCCGAACGGCGTGTGATTTATACTAATCCAAATTGAGATCGCGCTATAAGGAACCCCAACTAGAAGCGGACGCGAGATCGCAGCGTATAACAATCTAGGCGATGTTCCAAAGGCTTGATTCAGCAGTTTCGGCATCCACCAAGAGAAAATCCCAAGACAACTTACTAACGTTCCAAGCAAAGGGCCGATCACACCAAGATGCTGAGTTGCAATAAAGCTTACGCCAACATTTACGATCGCATCCACGATCGAGAGTTTAACGAGCCGTTCTGTTAATCCAGTTCCGACAAAGCACCACTTCCAAAGATGAATCACGCCGCGAAACAAAACATTACAAGCAATCACAATCGTAACAAACCATCCAGCAAATCGTTCTGCTCCAACCCACAGCGAGATGAAATGCACGTTATACGCCAAAATTGGAATAACGATCGACAATCCCATCACCATCACTGCTTTAGTTAACTCTAACAATCGCGCATTGAACCGTTGGTCTTGCCCTTGAGCTTTGAGATCCGCGAGTGCTGCCCAAGTTGAGGTTGTCACACTTTCGAGCTGAGTTTGCGCCAACATTGCAAGACGCTGTGTGATGAGAAAGGGTACAACCGCAGCAGGACCTAAAAAGAACGAAATAAAAAGATTGTCGCTCAGTAATCCAATTCGCGCGGCTAAGTGCAAAATCAATCCGGGAACATTAAGCTGCCAAAGACGATTCTGAACTGATGAAGCGTGTTCTTTTGCAGGACGTAAAATCAGCGAAATTAAATTAGGATAGCGCTGCAATCCTCTCCAAGTTACCAGTAAAGTAAAGGCGAAATTTCCAATCAAAATCGCAAGGAATTGTCCTGGAATTCCTAATTTCAACCATGCAAACCCCAGCAACAATCCAGAAGTCAGCAAGCTCTGGATCAAAAGCACAATATTCTTAAAATATCCCCGCTGTTCTGCATCGATCAAAAGCTGAAACACATTCAGGGGAATGAGTATCAAACACAATAGATTCAGCCAAAATCCGATTTCAAGTTCCGTCGCGATCGCACCCTCTACTGACACGAATCGCGAAACACAGAATCCTAACCCGACCCCACCCAGAACCATCCAAAGCAGAACTTTTAGATAAGCGCGAATGCCGATCGCTAAAACGGTTCCAACTTCACTCGGATCGGATCGCTGAATCGCTTGGATCAACAGGGCGCAAAGTGCCCCGCCAATTCCCATATCAAACAGCAACAAGTAACCCAGTAGATCGGTTGCTGCCCGAAATGCCCCAAAACGCTCATCACCAAGCCATTGCAGCAATAGCGGTGTACTGAAC
>JADEXW010000836.1 GCA_015206935.1 Pseudanabaenaceae cyanobacterium LEGE 13415
CTCGCAATGCTCCCAGTCTCACTGAAGCAGAAGCGATTCACTACATGCGGCAAGTCGCTTCAGCCTTGAGTGTCGCACATCGGAATGGATTAATTCACCGCAACATTCGACCCGAAACAATCGTGCGTCGTCAAGGAACGAATTTAGGAATTCTGGTTGGATTCGGATTCGCGCATGATCTGGCAGTGGCAAATCCAGTCGAACGCAATTTATTTCTGCCTCCAAATCCAGAGTGGCATCGAGAGAATCGTTTCTCGATCGACATTTATTCTTTAGCGGCAACGCTCTACTTTCTCCTGACTGGACAAGCCCCAGACGGTTCTCTCTCGTTTGAGCAGTATCCCTGGAGTCCCGCAACTAAGCAAGCGATTTTTCGAGGACTGACCCGCGATCCAAACTGGCAGCTTCAAACCGTTGATGATTGGTTGCGTCTGTTACCGAATACTACTCTGCCGTTGATGGCAGCGAATAATATTGTTCAAAGCATTCCTCCTGCTCCTGCACAAAACGGACGATCGAAATCGATAGAGCCTGCTCCTGCTCCGTTTCCGGTTGTGCAAAATGGTCGATCGACGAATCCCCCTGCACCCGCACCCATTCCGCCACCAAAACTATCTACACCTCCCGCTCAAGTTGCGATCGTGGCTCCTCGTCCTCGCATTCCAAAAGTTTTGATGTTAACGATCGCAGCTGCGGGTGCGATCGGAGTGGGGTTTGGGGTCGCTCTTCGGATCAGTGCTGCTCGATCTCCCGGTGGAACCCCAATACTACAGCCCATCCAAACCTTCTCAGAAAAAGAATGGAAAGGCACAATTAACCCAAGTGATAACGAATTAAAAGACACGCCCGTAGAAGCGGGCAGTGCTGCAACCGATAAAGCTCCTCAGCAGTACATCGCTCCTGAAGTCGATCAACCTCGCTACACGCCGCCCAAAGTTGAAGAACCGCTGCCCGATTACACCCGTCCTCGTCGCCCAGCGGTCGAGCCAGTCGAGCCGATTCAACCGATCAAACCTGTAAAGCCTGCTCCAGCGATCGAACCCTCGATCGAGCCACTCCCGGTTGAGACTCCTGAACCGATCGCGCCGCCAGTTGTGACTCCCGAACCTGCTCCCGCTCCAATAGCTCCCGTCAAACCAACGACTCGTGAAGTTGAACCGACTCCACCCATCTCAACTCCTTAATATTCAGCCTATGGCTGACTTGCTCTCTGGACGGCTCACGCTATAATTCAGGCAGCGCTAGGTAAAGATTCTATGAGTACTCCATTAGTTCATGCTTTTTTTGTCGGACGAGCGATCGCGGAAATTGCTTACGAAAAGCTCGAAGCCGGAGTGACCGATGCTCTGAGTGAATTGGGCAAATTTGATGCGGAACAGCGGGAAAATCTGCGCCAGTTCGTTGAAGAAGTGATGGAACGGGCACAGCGCGAACAATCGATCGCGACTCAAACCCAAACCACCCCGACTGCGAGAACAACCGTTGTGCCGTTAGATTTACAAACAGGCGGCGATTTGCAAGCGACGATCGACGATTTGAGAGCGGAAATTGCTCAACTGCGATCGGAACTTCAGCGCTATCGTCTACGATCGAACCAATAATTGTTTAATTTTTAATCCTTTAAATTCAGTCTTAGTTGAGAACTCGCGTGTCTGTTTCTTCCAATGACTCCAACCCAGCGGCATCAACGGAGCCAGGGCACTCCGAATCTGTGAACGATCCCGAAAAGGTGGCACCCTTGCGTCTTCCTGAACATCCTGACTCTCATGAATTCGATCGAACTGAAGCGACCCGAACCGTTTCGCGGCGGCGGAAAGCTCCAGAAACCGCTTATGCAACAAAATCGTATCGGTGGAATCAGGAAAAGTATTCGCGTAATCGTCGCTTTTTCGATATTTGGTCGTTTGTTCTGAAATTAATGGGAGCGCGGTGGCTCTATAACAAATCCTGGAGCTACAAAGGCGGAATGAGCGATGCCAAAAAAGCGGCTCGTCGTCGGTCTTTGGCAATTTGGATTCGGGAAACACTGCTTGATCTGGGCCCGACTTTTATCAAGCTGGGACAACTGTTTTCGACACGGGCTGATCTG
>JADEXW010000837.1 GCA_015206935.1 Pseudanabaenaceae cyanobacterium LEGE 13415
GGATCATAGTGACTGAGTTCGTTCAGCGATGGTGGTCCGAAACTGGAACGTTACCGACACAAAAACAAGTCGAGTTTGAAACTGGAATCAGACAGGACCACATCTCAAAATTGGCTCAACGTTTCTCAGGGGGTTGGAAACGCCTGAAGAAAATATTCCAGTCGCTTATTGATCCAATTAGAGAATGGAATATTTTTGAACTACCCACAGATCACGAATCTTGGATTGAACCATTTCTCGTTGAAATGGGCGATCGTAGTTCTCCAGACGCAAGCCAAAATTCCTCTGAAGCGACCGCCGCTCAACTGAATACTCTGATCGAAACAATCGGATGGAACCGTTGGCAGAAGATTATTGCACGGGTTCCGAGTTCTGTTCGGCTCAATTTAGCGATCGCTCTGTTTCAAGACGGTTTTATAACTTCATCGCTAGGCACTTCTGGATAAATTGATCGGAAGCTGATCGAAGGGAACTCCGGTCACTTCGCAAAACGTTGACCACTGTTTCCAGGTCATGGACGGCTCAATATCACCATGCTCCCATTTCCTCAACGTTGCCGAAGAAATTTTTAAGCACACAGACAATTCTTCCTGCGTCAAGTTCGCTTTCATTCGTAACGTTCTTACCCAGTTATGATCCGCCCGGTGTGTCATAATAATTTATCGATAAGATCTAGCGATGGATCAGAGAGCCTGTAGACATCTAAAGTAGCGTGTTTGTGCGCCTGTGGTAAACCCCTGCGGCAAAATCGCTCAGCTTCGATCGCTTAAAAAACTCGAACAGCTTTTACTTCAAATTTCTTAATTCGTTACGCAAGTTGTGAAAAATTGTCTCTTCGACAGTTTTCCTCTGAGCTTGTCTTGTGTAACTCCTTCACAAATCTCAAAATTACACAAGAATCCGAATGGCAAGCAAATTCCCACCAAACTCTCTCTGCCTAAAAATTATGCGTCTCAGTCTGGAAGAAAAGCGCAACTTGCAGCAGTGGCTCGAAGCTGAAATTAAACATGAACAACGTGAGCAAGACAAAGAGATGATCGCAGAGTCGGCGACCGTTAAACCTCTAAATGTTTCTTCAACCAATAGCGCAATCGTTGAAAGCTGTTCTTATGAAGGTAGAACATATCAATTAGAAAGACGGCGCTGCGGTAAGAAAGCCTGTAAGTGCGTCGGTGCGGATTTGCGATCGAGTGGGCACGGTCCCTATTGGTATGCCTACTGGAAAGAGTCAGGAAAACTTAGAACGCAATACATTGGGAAGCGAGCGCCGTGGCAAGAATCTTCGTCGTAAATATTTGCTTCTTGTGTAACTAAGGAGGTAGTTACACAAGAAGCATAAAAGTAAGACCGAGATGCTCATGGAAGTATTTTCAACTTACACTAGCAGCACGAAAAATTCTTTCTAGTTCTGCGATTTTTAAGCGATCGCTGTAAAGCAGTAATCGTGCAATCTCTGGATGTGCGTCTATGAGCGAGATTGCCTGATTGATTATTCATGTTCTACAAGAACCCGCGACCTCTGAGCAGATGCTAGAAATGCTGCAAGCCCATCGCTTCTACATCAAAACGGCGGATATCAACCGCCGTCGGTTTCTGGTGGGCGGGGATGAAATGCACTCAGACTGTGAAGCAGTGCTGCTATCTGGCAGTGAGCAGGTTGATGTTTGGGGTGCGAGTTGGATTCCGTCCACACAGGAAATCTTTTACGAGTCGATGGTAAATTTGCGCCCACGTCAAAATCGCTCGATGCAGATTCTTGATTCAGCGATTCGAGAACAGGTTCAAGTCATTATCAATCGTTTATGGGGAGACGTATGAACAACTGGTCTACAGAGGAAACTGCCTTTCGGTGTCAACGGTTATCAGTGCGCCTGGAGAAAGTGGCACAGATCTTTGAATGAATGGCATTGCTGAGTCAGGACAAAACAGACGCATAACATATTCAGATCTGTCGTCGTCTTGTGTAACCAATGAGAAGTTACACAAGACGACAAAACGCAGAGCGAATTGCTAATAAAAATGACATCTGACTCCTGGAACTTAATTGAGTCACAAGATTAATGGTTAAGCATGATGTAACGCCATAGG
>JADEXW010000838.1 GCA_015206935.1 Pseudanabaenaceae cyanobacterium LEGE 13415
ACGCCCCACTGGAGAATGGCAGCCGCGATCGTCAAACAGATTGCTTCTGCGTCCGTATGTTCTGAAACGTGCAGCACCACACGACGAGTAAAGACATCAATACAAGCGACAATAAATGCTTGTATCAATCGAACCGTGCCTGCAAGTTCAACGCGGCACTCGATATCGCCGCGCATCGTATCAATTTCCCAAACGTGATTCGGTCGCAGGACATTCTGCGATCGTGATCCAAAGGCTGGACTGATTAACCCTTTTGCCCGATCTGGACTGATGTACAACGCCCATTCCTGCGGATGACGAGCGCGGAACTGTCTAATCCATTCTCGTAATTGTCCGATCGAGCAATCGTTTGGATCTAAACCAAATTCAAGCACTAAGATGTCGTAAATTTGGCTTGCTCCCCAGTGCTTGCCACCCGCTGCCAGACACGCTTTGATGTCAGATTGTAGCTCCGCATCGGCATCAATTCTACCTTTACCCCGACGTTGCCCATAGTTGCCGCCGAGCGCTGTGATTTTTGGTGCATCTTGACGCAGCCGTTGTTTCACTTTGAGCGAACTGCGTGATAGCTTCGGCAAGTAAAGATACACCCAAATCGGTAAGTCTAATTGTTGATTTTGGTAAGCTTGCACAAACGCCAAATCTTGCTGCAACTGGCTGGAAAACGTGTTGTTCGCTCTCCACATTTCATACGTTCTCAGGATCGCGAGCCAAGCGTCGGTGCGTTGCTCGATCGTGCTTCTAACATGGGATTGGACTCGTTGCAGGGCAGACGAATCGATGCGGGGATGGTCGGTCGGGATTGCTTGACCCTCTTTTTCCAGCAGTGCAGTCTGCGTTTGCCGAGGCAAACTGGTGTAAGCATATTCATATCCACCCCCGCGACCAAAACGCGGTTGCAATGTCCAATGTTCGCGATTCGCTTTTCTGGCAACATTTTGCGGCAACGCTGGCAGTCCTGGTAATCCTGCCAGTTCATGAGCTGCGTACCATTGTTTCATACCAGCCTTGAAGGATTAAAGTTGTTAAATGAGAGTCAGCATCAAAACATGAGAGAACGGATGCTCATCGAAATTGAGACTTGCCTAGAATCGAGCAACACTCTTCGTCGTATTCTTCAAATCTTGAATGACTGAGCAGATCGATGTGGAGCCACCCTTTTAGCTTGGCTAGCAACGTTGCGGATCTAGCCATCTGAACCCGATTGATACAGATTGTTTGAAACTCAGAACCATCTCCTTTCTAGAACAGGTTCTGAAATTTAGCTAGATTTATGTCTGAAATTCTTGGAGCTTTTGCGATCGCTTTTCACTCAATCAACGTTTTGTTGCCAAAGCAACTCAAAAACGTGAGATGAATTTATGTATGTACGATGCCTAGTTTGCCTGACCGCAGATTAAAAGCTGGCAGAGTCATGCTTGATTGTCTGAAGAAGCAAATATTGTTCGCGTGAAGGCTCGACATCACGGACGGCTAACGATGCAACCTAACTTACGTCGAGACGTTCAAATCTCCCAGTATCCTTCAACCAAATGGTATCCCTGTTCGATCGCACGTTTGGGAAAGTCTGCGAGGAAAGCGCGGCTGTCATCTTCCGAATCTCCGTAGCTCACCCAACCTGGAAATCCAAGCTGCTCGGCGAACACGTTTCGTGCGCCAAAGGCATCGGGTTCATCAGGTGTTCACGAGCAACCGTGTCCATATCGATGAGAATATCAGCAAAAAGATGAGGATCGAGCGTGAGCAGCACCATCAGTTGCTCTGCGCTTATCTCTACTCCACAGCAATCGCGCATCATGCGAATCGCCCATGCCTGCTGTTCTAAATTAAGCTGCATTGTCTTGATTATCTAAACGGTTATCACTGTCCTGCTCGAAGCACCTGATTCGCTGTGAGTTGCAGATTGGGAAAAGTGGGGGATATGATTGTGTCATTGCCCCGAAACCTGCAAACCTCGTAGATGCCATCGACTAGCTGATAGATTGAGAGCGTCGGCTGTTTAGTTCTGTCCAGAAACTGCACTCCACCTAATGCCGCATCATCCGTAATCCAGTACTCACCGATCCCGAATGCCGCATAGTCTTCTAC
>JADEXW010000196.1 GCA_015206935.1 Pseudanabaenaceae cyanobacterium LEGE 13415
GAACAATATATGGCACTGCAATCATTGCTAAAACAAACAGCTTCGGAGATTTTGGAGCCGATCGATAAAAGAAGAACATTACCACTCCGACAAAGACTAAAACGCTCAGAAAGACTGCTAGAAACATCAGAAAATACAAGCGTGGACTCTGTTCATTCAAACTAAAGTCAACAAAGATAAGACTGATACTTCGCAGCAAATCTTTGATTAGAGACGGAATCGGAACAGGTGAGCTTTGACCTGCCATTGAGTCGCGATTCGCAACTAATCCCAATACGATCCAAGGGATAAACAATGCCCATGCACTGATCGAAGCTAACCCGAAAGCAATCCAGTTTTGTTTCGATCGCTTTTCCAAAAACACATACACTGCATGAGCGATCGAAACAAATGTAGTAAACAAATGAGCATACAATCCAACTGCGATCGAGACTGCATACATCACCCAAGTTCCTTTCGTTTGGGTTCGCATTGCTCTTAACAACAGTGCAGACGAGAGCAACAGAGTCAAAATCCAAAAGCTACTTGGGCGAGCTTCTTGAGCATACAGAAGATGAACCGGAGAAACTGCCACCAGCGCGATCGCCATCCAGGCAATCCGACGAGACTGAAACAGTTCCAGACACAGCCAATACAAGCAGGGAAACGCCAACACACTTAAGATGGCTGACAAACTTCGGATGGTTGCGATCGCGCTTCCAAACATCTGCTTCCACGCTCGCAGCACCACGAAATAAAGCGGAGTTAACTGAGGTTCTTCAGTAGCAATTTGCTCGATCGTATCGAAGCTAGTATTTTCAGGTAGAGGCTGTTGATATTTCCGTAATTCTTGAACGGTTAGAACTCGATCGCCAATCTGCTGCATGACTTCTTCATTGCTATATCCAGAGAGGCGAAACGAGGTAAACGCTTCATCTAACCAATAAGGCTTAAGCTCTAAATTTGTGAACCGAAACAGAATACCAATCACTAAGAGACAGATTGCCACAAACTTGATTTCTCTTCTAAAGAAGGTAGGTTTCTCTACGATCGATGAAATCTTTTGTGGCTCTCGTTGAAAGTTGAAAGACATTGATTTAAGTTCTCGCTGTTGTTTGTTCCTCGCTCCTGTTGTTAGATCACCCGTTTATTCCTTACAAAATAACGTGAATTCGATTCACCTTTTCCACGGTTGCGATCGGTGGATCAGGACTGGAAAAGTTCGATCGAATTCACGTTATTTCAACTTAGAAATCTTGCGCTTAAACGCCTAGCTGTTGCAAGATATCTGCCGCATGAGTATCAGTCTGAATCGTGGTATAGACCTGAGCAATCTTGCCATCTGCACCAATTACATAAGTGATGCGCTTAGAATAGCCGCCACCATCAACATCATACGCCTGCGTAATTGCGCCGTTAATATCTGCCAACAAGGGAAAAGGCAAACTATATTTTTCGGTAAAGCGCTGGTGAGACGCTTCATCATCCATGCTCACGCCGAACACCGGAATTCCTTTGCTCGTATATTGGGCATAGTTATCACGGAAACTGCAAGCTTCTTTGGTGCATCCAGGGGTGTCATCTTTTGGATAAAAATACAGCACCACACTTTGCCCCGCATAGTCAGACAGCTTGACCGTATTACCATTGGTATCTTTCACGGTGAAATCAGGGGCAGTATCGCCAACATTCAGCGGCATAAGGAATGACTCCTACAGATTATGGTTCGTCACAAATTGTAATCTTTCTCGCTCTACGTTTTAACGACAAAGAGTTTCGCGCTTGCGTTCTCTAATTTTTCCAGGGGATCAGCTTTATATATCGAAAGAAATTAGATCCTTGCGTATAATCTGAGCAGGAAAGTTTATAAAGTCTTGAGATTCCGCTCTCAATCAACCCCTTTAGTAAGAAGAGATTAACCATGCCCAGAATTCTGGTGATCGATGACGATCCTGCGATCGCGGAACTCGTTGCAGTCAATCTAGAGATGGCTGGCTATGATGTCAGTCAAGCTTCAGATGGCACACGGGGACAAGCCCTCGCGCTTCAACTTCAGCCCGATTTGATTCTATTAGATCTAATGCTGCCTCAAGTGGATGGCTTCACGATCTGCCAAAGAATCCGTCGAGATGAACGGACTGCCGATATTCCGGTTCTGATGTTAACCGCGTTGAGCCAAACTCAAAATAAAGTCGAAGGCTTTAATGCAGGCGCAGACGACTATTTAACGAAGCCGTTTGAAGTTGAGGAAATGTTGGCGCGGGTTCGAGCGCTGTTAAGAAGAACCGATCGCATTCCTCAAGCCGCGAAACATTCCGAAATTCTCAGTTATGGCCCTTTGATCCTGGTTCCAGAACGATTTGAAGCGATTTGGTTCGGTAAAACTGTCAAGTTGACTCACTTGGAATTTGAACTGTTGCACTGTCTCCTTCAGCGTCACGGTCAAACCGTTTCACCCAGCGAAATTCTTAAAGAAGTGTGGGGCTACGATCCCGATGACGATATCGAAACGATTCGGGTTCATGTCCGTCACTTGAGAACGAAACTAGAACCCGATCCCCGGCATCCGAAATATATCAAAACCGTCTATGGTGCAGGATATTGCTTGGAATTGCCAAGTGAAAGCGTTGCGATCGAAGAAGTTCAACTCGCAGGCTAAATTACTTTTCGAGCCGAATCGCATACCACTGCAAATATTCACCCGGAGCCATGCTAAGTTCGCAGGTTGTATCGATCAAATAGCGAATTTGAGCATCGATATCGCCTGCTTGTTTGATATCCGCAGGCAAATCATCTTGTCTTGCTGTGAGAATTGATCGCAGTTTTTCGCTCAATTCTGCTGCTGTTAAGATCGCTTCGGGTTGATGGGTTTCGAGGACAACGAAATGCTCCTCATCGTATAGGGTTGCCGCAGACATGGGATGGTTAGGAATGTCAAGGATCTTTCTCATTCTGGCACTTTGGGACGCAATTTAAGAGAAAAATCCTCCAGAAGTCAGACCTCGATCGCTTTAAGTGCGTGATATCCAGGAAGTACCCTATCTCTTGAATATTTATGCAAACGGCACATCTAATTTTTAATCCGGTCGCGGGTCAAGGAGACGCAGATCAAGAACTTGAGCTGATCCAAAGTCGATTAAGTGAAAAATTTGATTTAAAGACAAAGCTGACAACTCCCGATCGGGATGCAGATGAACTTGCGGCAGAATCGGTGAAAGAAGGCGCGGAAGCCATTTTCGTTTCAGGTGGAGATGGAACCGTTTCTGCTGCTGCAAGCGCCGTGATTCGGACAGGGATTCCGTTAGGGGTGATCGCACGCGGAACGGCGAATGCGTTTGCAAATGCGCTCTCGATCCCCACCACGATCGAAGCCGCTTGCGAAACGATTTTGAGTCATCAAACTAAAACCGTTGATGTTGCCTTTTGCAATGGTCGTCCGATGGTTCTTCTGGCTGGAATTGGATTTGAAGCGGAAACGGTTCGACTGGCAAATCGAGAAGCCAAAGATCGCTTTGGAATTCTGGCGTATGTGATTGCAGGATTGCGCCAATTACGAAATCTGGATCACTTTGAAGCAGAAGTCGAAACCGATGACAAGATTCTTTCCTTTACCGCGTCCGCGCTGACAGTTGCAAACGCGGCTCCAGCTACTTCAGTCTTGGCACAGGGCCCAGCGGGATTAGTGGTTGATGATGGCTTATTAGATTTAACGATCGTGGCTCCGTCGAATCGAACCAGCGCGATCGCGGCAACTTACCATCTGCTGCAATCGGCTCTCAGCGGCAATCCAGCCGAGCGCGATGACATTGGCTATTTGCGATCGAAGCGATTCAAAATCAATACCAATCCAGCGCAAAGAGTGGTTCTAGATGGCGAAATGATTGGGACAACCCCGATCGAGGTCGAATGTATTCCATCCGGTCTCACCGTGTTTATGGAAGATCCAGAAGCGAATATTCCAACCGAAAAGCTCGACGGATTGCCTGATTTAGTCGTGGAACCTAAAGATTCGGTAGCGTAACGATCACCAAATCGAGTTCATCCCTTATAAAGAGAAAGGGAATCGCTTTAGAGCAATTCCGAAAAATTTGTAATTCTGGCTGTTTTTGCCTGCCAAGCTACGAATTGTGAATGAGGGATTGGCAAATCACATGGCGGTGAGTCTCGAATGGATTTTCGGTGGTACGGCGCTCATAGCAGCGATCGCGAATGGGATCGCGCTTTGGCACTATTGGCGATCGTCTGCCGATCTTGAATCTGAACAAGCCATGCAGGAAGCGCTTTGGCGGCAATCGATCGCGGTTGAAGCGGCGTTGGATGGAATTGCCATTTTGAGCGAGACAGGGCGCATTCTCTATCTTAATGATGCTCATTTGAAAATGTTCGGGTACAGCCGCACTGAACTGATTGGTAAAAGCTGGCAAACGTTGTACTCTCCGGAAGAAATTGAGCGCATCGATCGAGAAATTCGCCCTATCCTGAAACAAACTGGACAATGGCGCGGTCAAGTGGTCGCTAAACGGCGCGATGGTAGTACTTTTTTTGAAGAAGTTTCGCTGACTCGTACCGAAAAAGGCATCATTTCAGTTTGTCGCGACATTAGTGAAACAAAGCAAACTGAAATTCGTCTGCGGATTCTGGAACGCGCGATTAGTGCGAGCAGCAACGGAATCATCATTACTGACCCCACTCAGTCAGACAATCCGATGATCTTCGTCAACCCAGGATTCGAGCGCATGACGGGCTATTCTGCTTCTGATGTGGTTGGGAAAAATAGCCGCTTGTTGCAAGGGGCAGAAACTGAGAAAGATGCCCTTGCTCGATTACGCCGCGCATTCAATGAGGGCGAAGATTGTACTGTGACCCTCCGCAACTATCGCAAAGATGGGACACTTTTCTGGAATGAACTCTCGATTTCGCCTGTGTTAGATGCTGAAGGACGGATTATGCACTATGTCGGAATTCAAACCGATGTGACGGAGCGAATTCGTACCGAACAAGCCCTTCAGCTTCAGATTCAACGGGCTTACTTACTGAAGCAAATTACGCAAGATATTCGCCAAAGTTTAGACACGCAGGAAATTTTTCAAACTACAGTGACACAGATTGGGCGAACCTTTGGCGTGAATCGGTGTTTGCTGCATACGTATTTAGAAAGTGCAGAAGATGCGATCGTGTCCGAATCTTCCCAACTGAGCCAAGATTTTCCCCAAATCCCAATCGTGGCGGAGTTCCTCGAATTCGGTTGGGATTCGATGCAAGGCGCTCACATTCCGGTTTATGGCAATCCGCATGTGGTGGAGCTTTTGAAGAACGATCGAGCGATCGCCTCTCCAGATGTGTATGCTGATCCGCGATTGATCGCTGCTGCTCCACTGTGTGAACGGGCACAGTTGAAATCGATGTTAGCGGTTCGCACCTCGTATCAAGGCGATCCGAATGGAATTATTGCCCTGCAACAATGTGACAGCATTCGAGATTGGACACATGATGAAATTGAACTGCTCGAAGCGGTCGCGGATCAAGTCGGAATTGCGATCGCGCAAGCTCGTTTATTAAGACAAGAACGGCTTCAACGTGAACAACTGACTGAGAAAAATATCGCGCTCGAACAAGCAAAACACGCGGCTGAAACTGCCAATCGTGCGAAAAGTGAATTTCTTGCAACGGTTAGCCATGAAATCCGGACTCCGATGAATGCGGTGATCGGATTGACTGGATTGTTGCTGGATATGGATTTGACCGATCAACAGCGTGATTTTGTTGAAACCATCCGGAGCAGCGGTGATTCTCTGCTGACGATCATTAACGACATTCTCGACTTCTCGAAAATCGAATCTGGAAAGCTCGATCTCGAACAGCAACCCTTTGATCTGAGAGCTTGCGTTCGAGATGCGATCGAGCTTTTAAATGCAGAAGCGATCGAGAAAACTCTCACGCTTACTTCTGAAATTGATCCGACCATTCCCGATGCGATCGTGGGTGACGTGACTCGACTGCGGCAAATTCTGGTCAATCTGATCAGCAACGCAATTAAATTCACGCCACAAGGTGGAATTTCAGTCAAAGTCAGCCTGAATCGCTCGAATCCTAGCAATTGTCAAACCACTGGACTCGCTCACTGTTCCAGACTTTCAAAACAAACCTTCAAGCTTTTATTCACCGTTAGCGATACCGGAATCGGCATCCCTCCAAAACGGATGGAACGCTTGTTTAAATCATTCAGCCAGGTCGATTCGTCAACCAGTCGGCAATATGGCGGCACAGGATTGGGACTGGCGATTAGTCGGCGCTTGAGTGAAATGATGGGCGGTACGATGTGGGTTGAAAGCCAAGGCGCGATCGGCGGTTGTCCTCCAGAAGAATTCAAACTAGCTCGATCGAACTCTCCTGGCTCAACGTTTTACTTTACGCTGTGTGCGAGTGCGGCAGAATTGAAAACTTCCTCGATCGATCCAACCTTCATCCCAGAAGAAACCAACCCTCAACCGTTGCGAATTCTGCTTGCTGAAGATAACGTCGTCAATCAGAAAGTTGCGCTTCATCTGCTCTCACGGCTTGGATATCGGGCTGATGTTGCTGGAAACGGTTTAGAAGTCTTAGCAGCACTGGAGCGTCAAGATTACGATGTGATTTTGATGGATGTCCAAATGCCTGAAATGGATGGATTAGAAGCAACTCAGCAGATTGTTCAACAGCCAAACCCTCCTTATATCATCGCTATGACTGCGAACGCAATGGAAGGCGATCGACAACTCTGCCTTGATGCCGGAATGAGCGATTATTTAAGCAAGCCGATCCGGATCGATGCGTTAAGATCTGTTCTCAGTAAGTGTAGCCCTGTCATCCGAACAGTCCACTTAAGCAACCTCGATCCGATAGAGTCGCCCCCTGCTCTAATGCAATCGCCCGTTCCCGTTGCTGCTGAATTTCCAACTGCGCGTGACTTTACCCACGATCGCAGTTCATTTGACTTGATTCATTGTTACCTCAGCGAGACCCGCATCTGGCTCGATCAGCTAAAAAGCGCGATCGAGCCACTCGACGAGCAGGCTTTACATCAAACCCTGCACCATTTACGATTGCGCAGTCTGCAAGTCGGACTCACAACGATCGCTTCTTCGTGTGATGCGTTGGAAACCTGCCTCCGTCTGGGAACGCTAGATCAAGTCCCTTACCAAGTCCATCAACTCGAAGCCGAATACGATCGCGTCCAAGCTTCGTTACATCTGGAACTTCAGCAATGTCAGAGATAACGCCCTCTTTCCATAATCCTCCACTGATTCTAGTCGCCGATGATGATAAGACGATGCGACTCAGTGTGCGCCACGCGATGGAGCAAGATGGTTATCAAGTGATTGAGGCAAACGATGGGGAATCGTGTCTTGCGACGTTCACACGATCGCGTCCTGATGTCGTATTGCTCGATGCGATCATGCCTGCGATCGATGGCTTTACTTGCTGTCAACGCATCCAGGAGTTGAGTGGCACAAGACGCACTCCTGTTCTGATGATTACTGGACTGGAAGACCAAGATTCAGTCGATCAAGCCTTCGCAGTCGGAGCCGTTGATTACATTACCAAACCGATTCATTGGGGGGTGTTACGGCAGCGCGTTAGACGATTGATTCAGCAAGTGAAACTGTATCAGCAACTCGAAACCGCAAATCATGAATTGCAGCGATTAGCCGCGATCGATGGCTTGACGCAGTTAGCAAATCGCCGCCGTTTTGATGAATATTTCCAACAAGAATGGCAGCGGATGTTGCGCGAACAATTACCGCTGTCGCTGATTCTTTGTGATATCGATTTCTTCAAAGCTTATAACGATACTTATGGGCATCAGGTCGGGGATGATTGCCTCAGACAAGTGGCGCGAGTGATTCAAAGTTCGGCAAAACGCGCGATCGATTTAGCGGCTCGCTATGGTGGCGAAGAGTTCGCGGTGATTTTGCCAAATACTGATGAAGAAGGTGCAATTTTAGTGGCTCAAGACATTCAAATGAGCGTAAAACAGCTTGGAATTGCTCATGCTGGCTCTAAAGTGTGCGATACCATTACAGTTAGTATAGGCGTATCGAACACAATTCCGAGTGTGCTGACTTCACCGGAAATGCTGATCAATGCGGCAGATAAGGCACTCTATCAAGCGAAAGCGGAGGGACGCGATCGGTATTGTGTGTGTCTGAGTTAGGAACCTCAGTTCAATTAATCCGAACGATCGCGGTTACATAAACGTTACATAAACAAAGTCCGCCCAAGTCCGCTTGGGGCAGATTTTGTTCGATGAGTCGTTCGTGTGATATAGCATTACCGATTTAGAGTTAGGACACTTCTAAGAAGCCCCCTAGCTCCCAATTCTGGGGGAGCAAGAGTCTTAAGCCCCCAAAATTGGGGGTTTGGGGGCAATTCAGAGTTTGTCCTAATCTAAACTTCTACTGCTATACCAAATCAATCTATTAATATTACAGATCCTTCGCCCCCTAAATCCCTTACAGGTGTAGGTTTGTGTTGAAGTCATTACGATGAGTTCAAGAGCAACGCGAAAGTGGGCTGTGGAACTAAGGGTGGCATCCGAATTGGAAGCTGCTGGCTTAACCAGATCGGCAGCACAATCAAACCGAGGGCAAAACAAGATAACTGCCGCAGTTGAGGATGTTTAGGCGTTGGACGATTGGGAC
>JADEXW010000839.1 GCA_015206935.1 Pseudanabaenaceae cyanobacterium LEGE 13415
GTCGATCGGATGTAATCACCGATCCGGCACGAGACGCGAGGCTTCCATCAGTCTCAGTGGGAGTCATTAAAGGCGGCGGTGGCGGTGGAGTTGCAGGCGTGGGAGTTGGGGAAGTGGGAGGAGCGATGGGCGTTTCTGCGGTGGGTGTAGAGCGACGACGAAGCCACCAAGCGAGAAGCAGCGCTCCAATTCCCAAGGGCAAGAGCCACCAGAGCCAACCAGGAATTCCCCCTTCGTTTTGTCCGTTTGGATTGTTCGGAGCCGCTCCGATCGCTTGTGATCCCTCTTGAGCAGTCGTGGTTGCATCGGGAGCAGCGGCGTTTGGAGATGCGGTTGCAGTCGTTGCATTCGGAGAAGCTGTACCTGTGGGGGAAGGAGACGATCCTGCACCTGCACCCGCATTCAATGATGCAGCCCCCGCACTTCCCGCTGCAAGCAGAATCGCGGGATTGAGTCCGAGTGAAGCGGGATCAGTTTCGGTCGTTTGAGCCGCTTTTTGTCCTGAATCTGAACTGGCATAGCCTAAAAAGGCTGCGACTCCCGGAGAGGGATTGGCACGATGAACGTAGTAAAACGGTTGCGAAAAGGGATAGCGCGGATCAGTCGGCAAAGTATTGTGCATCGGCACGATCCGCAGATTCGGTTGGTTTAACACCTGATTTGCGGGAGCAAAACTAATCCCATCTTTTCCAAGTTGTTGAGCCACCGCTTGAGTGCTGTCTACCTCAGTTCGAGTTGCAGTATTACCCAGTTCGTAGGGAGTTTGAATAAAAACTGAATAGTTGCGAAATGCGGCGCGGGTATCACTTAAATCTGGTCGATCGACAAATCGAATTTTCCCAGGCGATCCTCCCAATTGTGACCAGTCGGTGATTTCTCCTCGGACAATCTGAACAAACTGCGGAACGGTGATGCTTCCTTTGAAAGCATTGTCTGGACTAACAATCAGCGCAATCTTACCGCGTCCCATTGACACTGGAACCAGTCCTTGATCGCGTTCTTCTTGGCTTAACGGTCGCCCGATCGCGACTAAATCGACTTTCCCATCCCGTAACGCTTGCAATCCTGCGGGAGTTCCGGAGTAATTTAGATTAATATTGCTGCCTGAAAACTGACTCTCAAACCGTTGTTCGAGGGCTTGATTAATCGCTGCCATACTGCTCGAACCGTCAATCTGCACCGTCGTTCCAGAAGGGACTGAGGTAGGCAGGGGAAACGTCGTCGGCGTGGCTTGAGCTAAAGTCGGCGGAATAAAGATCGATTCGAGGGGTTTTGCGGCTGTAACAGTAGTCAGCAACAGCGCAACGCCAAGCATGGACGACTTTTGATTAGGCAACATTAATACAAACGCCTCTTACACCAGTTCAATTCAGATTTGGACGTATTATATAGCGATCGCCCAAAATCCGCTTCTACCAATACGTTGGGGATCGCAGATTAAATTTTGAGGAATGTTATTTGCAACACCCGTAACTCTGTTCAAGCCCAGTTCAAAATCGGGAACTCTATCTGGGATTCCTGTTTGAAGATTTGGCAATGAGTATTGACCATCCGGATACTGCATTAAATCAGCACGATCGTGATTATCATGTTCTCCTAGAAGCGATTCCCGATCTCATGTTGCGGTTGAGTCGTGAAGGGCTATGTCTGGACTATCGCTTGCCACAATCGTTTCAGGCATGTAATGCAGAGATGGACTGGCAGGGCAGATTTCTTTGGGAATTCATGCCGCTCAATTTGGCAGATTTACGAATGGAATTTGTCGAACGTGCAATTATTACCAATGAAGTACAACTTTACGAACAGCGAATTGAAGTAGATGGATGGGTGCAATACGAAGAAGTTCGGGTGATGCGCTGCAATGATCAAGAAGTGTTAGTGATCGTTCGGGATGTCAGCGATCGTAAATATGCAGAACAAGCCCTGCAACAAAGTGAAGCGCGATTTCAACGACTGGCAGCGAATGTTCCGGGAATGCTCTATCAGTTTCGGTTAGCACCGGACGGAACACAATCTTTCCCCTATGTGAGTGCCTTTGCTGAAGAGATTTGGGAGATCGAGCCAGATATATCTGTCAA
>JADEXW010000840.1 GCA_015206935.1 Pseudanabaenaceae cyanobacterium LEGE 13415
ACTCTATACTTTCTGCACGATTTTTCTTGGTACGCTCGAACTAGCAAAAATTGATCGATCGATCTCCGGAAAGATCGTGTAGAGTAGATCGCTAACTAGACACACGCTATATGTAGCGTCATTCATTCCTTAAACTCACTCAAGGACGCTAGACAAAAGGGAGTTTCGCAATGGTTCAGGATATCACACGCCCGAAAGAGTCATCTGGTTCTGATCTGCCAGAGTTTGATGCGAATAGCAGTCAGTTTCCAGCTTCGGCTCCTGCTGCTAATCCAGTTTTTTATAGAACCTATAGCCGCAAGTTGAGCGAAACTCGTCGCGAGTCTTGGGCACAAGTGAGCCAGCGCACGATTCAAGGACTCGCTGACCTTGGTAATTTTACATCCGAAGAACAGGAATTGATCGAACTCATGCAGCGATCGATGCGCTGTTTACCGTCCGGTCGCTGGCTCTGGGTCGGTGGCACGACTTGGATCAATAAGCCTGAGAATTTCTCTGGTTCATACAATTGCACCAGCACCAATCTCGTTGATTGGCGTGCCTTTGGTCTGATGATGGACTTGGCAATGATGGGCAGCGGTACAGGAGCCGTTCTGGAGCCGAAATATACGAATCAACTTCCTGAAATTCGCAATCGTTTGAATGTTGCGATTACGAGAGAAATTGGCGAAGTTGCTGATTTTCTCAGAGAAGATCGAACCGCGATCAAAATTGATGGAAATGCAGTCACGATTCATGTGGGCGATAGTCGTCAAGGTTGGGTCAAATCGTATCAATCACTGTTAGAGCTATCGAGTGACGATCGCTTCACAGGTGATGTAAAAGTGTCGATCGATCTCGGTTCGGTGCGTCCTGCGGGTGAAAGATTGAAAGGATTTGGTGGTGTTGCAAATCCGATTAAATTACCAGAACTGTATGCGCGTTGTGCGAAGGTTTTGAATCGTGCAGTTGGACGGAAACTATCCCCGATCGAATGTTGCTTGCTGATTGATGAAGCGGCTGCGTGTGTAGTTGCTGGAAACATTAGGCGCAGTGCGGGGATGCGTCAAGGCAGCAGCGAAGATACTGAATTTGCAGGTGCGAAGGACAATCTTTGGCAGCAAGATGATCAAGGCAACTGGCGGATTGATCCCGATCGTGATGTGTTGAGAATGGCGAATCACACTCGCGTTTATCATCACAAGCCGACCTTGCAAGAGTCGATCGATGCGGTTCGTAAACAGTTCTATTCGGGTGAAGGTGCAATTCAATATGCGCCGGAGGCAATTGCTCGATCGAATGCAGACTTGCTTGATACACCGGAGAAAAAAGAAAAGTTCATTTCACTCTATCTAGAATCGAGAGAACAAGCGAAAGACTATTTACGATCGCTGCTGATTCAACAGAAGCAAACTCAACTTTGAACCTAACACTTGGAGAAACCCTATGACCGTATTAGACATGAATGTGATCGAACAAGAGCTAGAGCATCGGCTCTCACGCTATGGCTTAAATCCGTGTGGTAAGTAATTTTGCCTCACGTAAAAAACCCCGCAAAATCGGTAGAGGTTGTGATACTAATACCGAGGTAAGTAAAGGAAATAAAAAGCTTTTACCACCGTACAGCGTAGGATGTGAACCTGGTTTTCTTTAGTTGTAAAATACTATCAGAACACCAGAATATAATCTTCCCAAGAGTGCGGGGCTACAGATGGCAAGCACCTTTTATGGCTACTCCAGCTTTTACAAAGGTTACTGTTTAAGGTCAAGTCTTGAATACATTTACGCCAGGTATTTAGACTATAAAGAAATTGGCTGGACTTACGAGAGCAAGACCTACACTCTATCGAACGAGGTGAGGTACAAACCAGATTTTCTCTTGGAAACTGGAGAGTTTGTTGAGATTAAAGGAACATTCAACTTTGATCAAGACTTGCCGAAAATCCGTCAGTTTGAGTCTGATTTCAACGTAAAAGTTTTGATTCTTCAGGAAAAAGACCTTAGACAATTAATTAGACCGACTCCGTTTGTGTTCGAGCATCTGAAACAGGAGTGGAAATCCCAAGCAAAAGTTCGTGGAATGCACAGTTTCGGTG
>JADEXW010000841.1 GCA_015206935.1 Pseudanabaenaceae cyanobacterium LEGE 13415
TCGCCACCATAACCAGCGATTCACTTTCTCCAGTAGAAACGGTGGCACTCCGACATCGGTTTGCGATCGCCAAAGAATCGTAAACGGCTCCACCATTTCGCCAAAATTGGGAGTCAGAGGCTCGATCGAATGCCCGATCGATTCCAACAAGTGCGCGATTTTTTCGGTTGCTTCTACACAAATCGGATCAGCACTTCCGATCGGATCGATCGCCGTGACTAACCCAATGCGCAACGGTTCTAAGTTTCGCTTCGTCGCATCTAAAAAAGAAGTTTCAGGATCAGGCAACCAATACGGATCGCCCGTCACATATCCCGCTGTGACATCCAAAAATGCCGCTGCATCCGCCACCGTTCTCGAAAGTGAACCATTCACCGCAAATCCAGAAAAGGCTTCCCCGATCGGAGTCATCGAAATTCGACCCCGTGACGGTTTCAGCCCGACCAATCCACAACATGCTGCCGGACCTCGAACTGACCCCCCGCCATCACTTCCTTGCGCGATCGCACAAAGTCCCGCCGCCACTGCCGAAGATGATCCCCCACTTGATCCCCCTGGAGTGTACTCCAGATTCCAAGGATTTCGAGCAGGCGGAAATCCACGCGGCTCTGTATAAGGAAATGAAGCAAGTTCGGAAGTTGCCGTTTTGCCCAGAATAATGAACCCAGCTTGTTTAAGTTTGGTGACAACTCCATCATCGAAGTCGGCAATGCGCTTTTTTGCCACTCTCAGTCCATAAGAGCAGGGAACGCCCTCGACTGGATTGAGGTCTTTAATAGCGATCGGGACTCCAAAAAATGGCGGTAACTCTGATTCTGAAAGGCGTTCAGTTTTTTTAATGGCATCCTCGATCGCGCGTTCTGCTGTGACCGTGAAGAAACTGCCTAACTTCGGATTCAGTTGCGCAATGCGATCAAGATAAAGCTGCGTTAATTCAGTTGGAGAAATTTCTTTAGACCGAATCAGACGCGCTTGATCGATCGCGGATGTAAAAGCAAGTTCTACTAAATCCATAAAAGTGACCCCAGAGGCAGAGTATTTTTTAGGGCAATGTAACAAATACTATACAAAAGTGAATTTTACGTCGTCGATCGTGGACTGATGATTGTGCTGCGATCGATTGGGCATTAGGTGTCATGATAGTCGAGATAGACTTTCGTGATACCCCCAAGGTATGGATCGAACGAGGTTAGCAGTGGATTTAGCGCCAATCACACCTTCACAAGTCATCGAGACTCCAGAACCCGTTATGGGGAGCGAACCCGTCTTTTCGCTCTCAACCCCACCAGAATCGAGATTTTCCAAAACTGAAATTCGATCGAGCCTCCGCGCCTCGACCTTAGACGGAATTTTCGCCACGGTGTTCTCAAACATTGCAGGTGGCGTTCTGTTAAGCAATTTCTTAGTTGAACTTGGGGCATCTCCGGTTGAAATTGGCTTATCAGCATCAATTCCGATGATGGCAAATTTGCTCCAGCCACTTGGAGCTATTTTGGGCGATCGTAGTACGAGCCGTCACAATTATTGTTTAGCCATCTACACGCCTTCTCGTTTAATCTGGCTGTTTCTCTTAATCGGTCTAGCTGGCTATCGCTGGGGACACATCACAAACCATGCAATGGTCATTTGGACTTTAGCGATCGTGTGCATTACCCATTTTCTCGGCGCATTGGGGAGTGCATCTTGGTTATCCTGGCTTGCAGCATTAGTACCAAAACGCTTAAGAGGTCGATATTTCAGCATTCGGAACAGTGCTGCGAATTTAACTTGTTTAATCTGTGTGCCACTCGCAGGATTTGCAGTATCGCGGTATGACGGAGGCTCGATCGAAGGTTACGGCATTGTTCTGTTGTTCGGCATTGTGATGGGATTACTCAGTCTTGGATTTCAATGGTTTATGACCGATGTGAATCCCAAAGAGCAACAAGAAGCATTACCCCCGACTGAATCAGTTCCGTTAGTTGAAGTTCTCAAAGATGCAAACTTTGTTCGATTTCTGATTTACTTCAGCATTTGGATGTTTGCAGTTGATCTAAGCGCACCATTCTTTAACCTCTATTTACTTGATAACTTAG